>CAZUHR010000115.1:0-9349 GCA_964620335.1 uncultured Desulfobacteraceae bacterium | reverse complement strand
CATCCCGACACGTCTCTAATGATGAAGCAGGAATCAGGAAAACCCCGTCCTATAAATATCGATGAGCTTGATGACCCCGCGTTAATGAGGGCGTTTAGTCATTATCGTATTTCAGGTCAAGGACAACGAATTTTCGAAGTGTCAGGGCGACGGTATATCAGTCTGATATCGGCACTTTCCTCTACTGCAGGGAGAAAATGGTCTGTTTTTATTGTGGTTCCTGAAGATGATTTTGTGGGATTTGTTGCCACGAATAATCGGAGGTCGCTCATTCTGTCTTTGAGTATTGTTGCTATATCGGCCGTACTGGCGATTCTCTTCTCGTTTCAAGTATTGCGCGCTGACAGAAATGCACATATTGTCCTGGAAAGGAAGCATCAACTCGAAGCTCAAAGTATTGCTTTTTCGGAACTTACGAGCAAGGCTATGGTGTTTGATCCTGAGAGTGTCGAGGGACTTCATCAGCTCACTGAAATCACGGCAGAGGTCTTTGGAGTATCCAGGGCTGGCGTTTGGCATATAGGTAGCGGAGACGAAACCCTCGTCTGCCAAGATGTTTACGACAGTGAAAGGCACGGCCATACCAGTGGCATGGAGCTGAAACAGAAAAATTTTCGTAAGTTTTTTAAGGAGGTTCTTTCCGGTCTGACAATGGCCGTCAATAATATGGCGGACGACCCCCGAACTGATGAACTGAAAGACCTGTTCCTGAATGCATTTGGAGTCAGATCAATACTGATTGTGCCGGTACTCCTGGAAGGTAGAGTTTCAGGCATTGTGTCTTTCGAACATAAGAGGGTAAGAGAGTGGTCTGCTGAGGAAGTGATCTTTGCCCAAGCAGTCGCTGGAATTGCATCAACTCGGTTTTCAGCAAGCAAGATATATAATGAAAAGGACAGCTGCATTGATCAAGATTACCTGAAAGGACCTAATAATTTTGAAATCGATATCAAGGAGAAGGCTACCCCTAAAGAGTTGGACCGAGTTCACGGCTCGCTTGATAGCGGTTTCCACAAAGAAGGAGAGATTCCGGCTGAAGGTGTCAGTCTGGAAAGATCTGAGGTTGGTGAAAAACCAGGCGCGAGTGCAAACCTTTTAAACGATATAACAATAAAGATTGTAAACGGAGTGAGGGTTTTTTTCATTCCGTTTACGATCATGTTGGACTGAGCCGCTTTGCGGGGCTATGGGGATTCAATCCCAATTTTGTTTCGGTTAGATCTTAGCGGATCAGCAGGCTCTTTGACAATTGAATAACGTTTTGAGAGGGGAAGAGGGAAAACTTATGGTCCCATGGGGCCTTTGTGCCGGATTGGGATCGGATAATTGTAGAAAGAGCGCATAGTCTCCCATTACCGATCATCGGGGCTTTTGAAGCTGTGACGGATTTACTCTCAATCAAGGTCATTCTCATGGAGGCAGTGGAAATGCCGATGGGTTAAGGACTTGCTTCAATACCATTTTCCCCTTGCCGCAGTAAGGGCAAATCCTGGGGTCAACACCAGTGACCCGGACAAGGAGGTCCTGCCAGGATTCATTTCCATTTTCGGTGTTCCTGTCCTGGCACTTAACTCCGAAGATTTTCTTGCACTGGCGCAGTTTGCTATTTCTGCTTCGGTTGCTCAAGATGCCGTAGTGTCTGATCTTCATGAAGCCATCGGGCAGGATGTGCAGGAGAAAACGACGAATGAACTCAGAAGCATCAAGGCTCATCAGCTTGATTGTATCGTTGTCGTTCCGATTACGATACCGGAAGGTGACCCGGCGATCTTCCAGCTTTACCAACCTCTCGTTCGATACGGCAACCCGGTGGGTGTATTGGCCAAGGTATTCCATCACCTTCTCAGCATTGGGAAAAGGGGGCTTGCAGTAGACTCCCCACTCCTGTCCATAGAGATCCTTAAGCAGACCATTAAAAGCATGCTTGTCTTTCAAAGGGGCCATCTTCCCGGAGAACTTAATTTTCCCTTTCATATAAGCCTCTTTGAGGTACGCCAGAAACTTCCCTCGGAACAGCCGGGATAGGACCTTAACGGGAAGGAAAAACTCCCTCTTGCACGGTATCCATCTCTTCCCATCTGCGCTCAACCCTCCTCCTGTTACAATGCAATGCATATGGGGATGATCTATGAGCGTCTGGCTCCAGGTATGGAGGATGGCAATGAAGCCCACCTCCGCCCCCAGGTGCTTGGAATCCTCTGTTAGTTCTTTGATGGTATCAGCTACAGCTTTGAAAAGGAGGTTGTATACTGACTTCTGATTTCTCAGAGCCAGGGGCCTCACGTCTTCAGGCAGAGTAAAGACCAGATGGAAGTAATCTGTGGGGAGTAAATCCTTTTTCCGGGCAACCAGCCACCGTTCTTTATTTAGACACTGGCACTTTGGGCAATGGCGATTGCGGCAGGAGTTATACGATATCCTCACCGCACCACAATGGTCACACTCATCCACATGACCCCCAAGCTCGGCAGTGCGGCAGATCTCGATGGCTCGCATGGCCCGCAACTGCCTCAGCGGCATTCCATGAGCCCGGCGGTACTCAGGTCCATACAGCCGGAAGATATCGGCCACCTCAAGAGAGCGTTCCATTAGAAGTCACATTCTTAGGAGGTGGGCTTCTGATCATCTCCCAAAATATCGATGGGACTTTTTATCTTGCCAAAGTCTTTGCCGGCAATGTGGAGATAGACCGCAGTAGTGCCGGCACTCTTGTGGCCCAAGAGCCGCTGGATGTAATAAAGATCGGTTCCAGACTCCAGGAGATGGGTAGCAAAACAGTGCCGAAGAGTGTGTACCGAGGCCTTCTTTTTGATGCCCGCTTCATGAACTGAGGCCTTGAAAACCCTTTGGACACAGGAGATACTTACCGGTTCAGAGGGGTCCTTACCGGGAAACAACCATTGCAAAGGACGGTATTCCTTATAGTAGAGACGCAATATCTCCAGGTTCCGTTCCCCCAGCAAGGTATAGCGATCCTTCAGCCCTTTTCCCTCATTGACCCGGATCATCATCCGTTCACTGTCTATGTCCGAGACCTTGAGCCGGGTTACCTCCCCAACCCTGAGTCCTGCAGAATAGACCGTCATGAGGATGGCGCGATGCTTCAAATTGCCTGTGGCGGAAAAGATCGATTCCACCTCCTGCCTGGATAATACCCCCGGAAGTTTCTTCCTTTGCTTGGAGCGTGGAATCTTCAAAACGTCCCAAGGCTTCTGGAGCGTCTTCTCAAAGAAAAACTTCAGCGCACTATAGCTCTGGTTGATCACCGCCTGAGAGGCCTTCCGATTTTCCATGAGATGATGGAGGTAACTCCTGATCTCTTCATCTCTCAACTCGGCAGGTGACTTGCTGAAATAAACTGCAATGTTCTTCATGCAAGCCAGGTAGCAAGAGATGGTCCGGGGGCTCAAACGCCTCAACTTCATGTCCATTTCCATTTGATCCCTTAATTTTCCCATGACATTCCTCCTTTCTTGATCTTGAGATTTCATGACTCCCAATATCTTAAAAAGAGAACTCTGTCACAGGTACCAAGGAATCTAAATGAACCTGGAATCCCTCTAGAAAACACTATTCAATTGTCAAAGAGCAATGCCCTATCAGGGCAAAACCACCGCGGAGCGGTTTAGTTCAACAATCCTGTATGCTGAACTCAATGCCAATACGGAAATAGCAAAGGCAAGCTCGGTGACGGAGTCTATTTCGTTGCTTGAGAGATTGACACATATGATTGATTCGCTAGGCAAAAGGCATGGTATTTCACAACAGAAGATGATGGGTGATATCTATATCTGCTTATCGGACATTCCGAGTCAAACCAGAAATACCTCAGAAATAATAGCGGACCTGGCTTTGGCCATGAAGCGTGAATTCACACGGTTGCTTAACGAGGTTGGGTTGCCGGTACAAATACGTTTCGGTATGAGTTCTGGGAAAGTGATCAGACAACTCGACAAGGAAGGGCGATTGCTTAATCTCTGGGGAGAAGCCATAGCAGGTGCCTCCATGATGGCTACCTACGGCGTGCCGGGTGAAATACAGGTTGCAGAGTCGACCTATAATCTGTTGAAAAAAGGGTATCTTTTTCAGGATCGTGGCAGCTTCTACGTGGAAGGACAGGGCGAGATCAATACATATTTGCTCTATGGTAAGCTTTAACAGGAGGGCCACTTGTCCACCCTCCGCAGTAGCCTGCTACGGAGGACGGGCAGCTTAGGAGTAGGTGCGGACTTAAGAAGAGTGCCATGCCGAGCCGTTAGACCGGCATATTCAACCCAAATAACCCACACTATGGCGGTGCTTTATTCCCTGGTAAAGGCTAAAGTTGATTAAGGACAAAAAATGACGCTCTTGACGAATTTTATGCAAAACTTGCCTGCCGTGATAGGCGAGAGTGTTATCGGGATCTGGAATAGGTTGAGTTATCTTATATCCGTATCTGTCGCAATTATAATACAAAGCCTGAGACCTATTAATTGGCGCAGGAGCGTGCGTAAGGAATTCATTCGGCAATGTTATTTTACAGGGGCACTTGCTTTTAATTTTATAGCAGTGCTGGCAATACTTGTCGGCCTGGGAATGGTCTTTCAGGCAATATTCTGGCTTAGCATGGCGGGCCAGGAAGAATATATCGGCACCTTTATTGTTCTTGTCTTGGTTCGCGAGATAGTACCGATTCTGGTAGCCCTAATTCTCATCGGACGAAGCGGCTCTGCCATCGTAGCTGAATTAGGCACTATGCGTATTTCAGGTCAGGTTCGAATGCTGGACGCCCAAGGGATTGATCCTTTCATATTTCTGGTTCTGCCAAGGGTAACAGCTATGGCGCTATGCATGTTTTGTTTAACCGTAGCTTTTTTGGCGGTGGCTCTGGGAAGTGGCTTTGTTTTCGCTCATCTGGTCGGTATTGGCAAATTAAGTCTAATAGAATTTATTAACACAGTTCTCATGAAAATGGGACCATCGGAATATGCCGTTATTATGCTCAAGACGATGTTCCCCGGCCTTATCATAGGTATTATCTGTTGTACAAACGGTCTTGGAGTTACATATGCCTCAACCGAGGTGCCGCGTGTGCTTCCGGAGACATTCACGCAATGTGTTCTGGCACTGTTCGTGATCTCTGTGTGCACATCAATTGTTTTGTAGACTGCGAACCTAACAGCCATGTGAGTAAATATGAGACCCCAAAAATCTGTAATAGAAATTGATAGTGCTACGATCGTGGATGACCAAACTGGAAATATTATCGTATCCGGTGTGACGTTGTATCTAAATTTCGGTGAGCTGGCGCTGATTCACTTGGGGCAAAGGGATGTATGTTCTGTTATAGGTGATGCATGTGCCGGCCTAACGACCCCTGTTGCCGGTTCTATCTGCTTTCTTGGTCATAACTGGCCTCAAACCTCTCCCGATCATGCAAATGCCCTTAGAGGACTAATTGGAAGGGTGTTTAAGACCGCTAACTGGATAGATTATATGGCTGTCTCTGAGGCAATACTATTGTCACAGTTACATCACACACGAAGGCCTGCGGAGGAGATCCGAGACGAAGCAATGAAACTATGCAGGATTTTTGGATTGCCGGGTCTTCCTACTCAACGACCCGGAAACATGCTGTCAATAGACCTACAAAAAATAGCATGTGCCCGAGCATTTCTTGGCCGCCCCCGCTTGATTATACTCGAGGAGCCGACCCAAAGTCTCGGAAGAGAAATCCTGCCAGGATTAACAAAAAAGATAAACGAATTACGCGATCGCGGTGCGGGCGTTCTATGGATGACTCAGGATGATTACATATTGCGTGAGCCCTATTTAGACTGTACCTATCGATTCCGAATTGTGGGATCGGAACTCATTGAGGCGACAGCATGAGCAATTTAACAAAACCCCCGCTATTTAGATATATGAATAAAGCAGTGGGCAGCTTTATCCTCATCACATTTATTGTTACAGCGTTAATGCTTTTTCAATCGGGACGAATACAGAATTGGTTTGATCCGGGTGAGACAATAAAAGTACTCCTACCGAGAGAAGGATTATTCGGTCTTGGAGAGGGGGCCGACGCTTATATTCTTGGAACCAAGGCGGGAGAGGTGACAAGAATTGTTATTGATCCCGATAAACGGATACATGCAGACGTGCAAGTACGAAGGGATTTCATGTCATTCGTGCACGTTGACTCGACGGCAATTATCAGAAAACGTTTCGGCGTGGCAGGTGAAGTTTACCTCGAAATCACACGAGGGTCAGGCGCACCGGTTGACTGGAAACTGGCGGTGATCGAGGCGGAGGCTGACCGGGCCCCCACAGAAACCTTGCAGGTTGTCGTCGAGGAGTTACAAAGCCAAATTCTACCGGCTATCAAAGACACGAGACAAAGCATCCTGTCCTGGAAGAAACTCGCTGATAAATTGAATGATCCCGAAGGGGATTTGTCACGGCTGGTTGCTAATCTCAACTCCATCTCCGCTAAGTTCGACAGGGGTGATGGGTCCTTTGGAAAACTCCTCACGGATGATTCCCTCGTGAAAGAATTGGAAGGTTTGGTCGGTAATCTACGTATGAGCCTCGGCCGGATAGCCCCGGTCCTTGAAGAACTTCAAAAGACATCAAAAAACATCACTCAGATGACGGTAGCGCTCAGTTCTGAATCTAAAGAACTTCCTGCTTTGACACGGCAGATTAAACAAACCCTCGGTAGTCTCTCAGATCTGCTCGGCGACCTGAAAAGGACAACAAAAGACCTGCCTCAGATCACAAAGAGCGTTAGTCAAACAACAGAGAACATGCCTTCCCTGGTCCTGCAATCCCAGGAGACAATGCGTGAACTCGAGAAGCTCATTAAACAGTTGCAAAACCACTGGCTGCTGGGCAAGTCCGGCAGAGAGCAAGAAGTTCCCAAACGCATCTCACCCGTGGAGGCCGGAAGATGATCCTGACGAATCCCCTCTTGAAAATCAGGCACTTAATATTTTTGATTTTGATGCCGGCAGGTATTATCACATGCCTGTCGCATTGTGTGCCTATGAGCGTGACAATGCCTGAAGTCCGGGAGGACGAACGGATGGAACAATTAAACAATTCCGCTCGGGCGGCATTCAGACAGGGTGCTGTTAGTCAGGCTGAAAAGCTCTACGAACGGGTTCTCAAACGAGCCTACATAAGAGATGATCTCCCGGCCATAGTTGATGCCAAGTATAACCTCGGTGTATGCCGTTTGAGACTTAGGCTTTATGAATCGGCCTTGGCTACAGCCCTCAGTGCAGAACGGGACGCCGTTGGAATAGGTGACCGACCCCTTGCGGACATATTACTCATGAAATCCCAGATTCTTTACCGTATGGGTAAGGAAGAAGATGCATGGCATATAAGTGAGAAACTGATAAAAAAAATCCGGGTCATTCCTCAGGAGACATCCGCCATGATTCATGCCCTGCGAGGTAGAATCGCATGCAAACGCGGAGATACTCATTCAGCCAGAGAGGAACTCGGAGCAATGGGAGAGGTGAATGTAGATCAATTGCTCGCGGAGCGTTCCGAATTGATAGGATGTATCCAATTTCAGGAAGGTGCGTTTCAAACCGCCGCTAGGGCGTTTGACGAGGCAGTGTCATTCCATCGCAAGGCATTGCATTATGCCCTTATGGCTGAGGCACTGGCCCGCGCCGGTGCGGCCTATGAACAGAGCGGGGAACCGGGTACGGCTGCCAATAGATTCCTGAGAGCCGGACGCAGTGCTCAGCTTCAGGAAATGGCGGAAGAGGCAATTCGGTGGTTAACTATAGCCTCCACACTTGCCAGTAACGCTGGAAAACACGAAATAGCAGAGGAAGCTGACCGGCGTCTTTCAGAGGTGAGCGCAACAAATGCGCGACATTGAAAAGGAAACCGCTGAGCCTCTTTCTGATGAAAGCCCGGGCAAAAAAGCGGGTTTATTCACAAAATTATGCTATCAAAATCTAAAAAGAGATAAAGGGGGAAATTCCATGCAAAAGAGAAAATTGCTGGTACTTGTCAGTGCTGTTTTTCTTATATGTTCCTGTGCCGGAGCACAAATATTTCCAACCGCCGAGAGTGAGTTTGAAAAAGGTCTTGCACTGTTTAATGCTTGAGATGTAAGCGGGTAATTTTGCAGATGATCCCTTCTTGGGTCTTGACATGAAATCCCAGGCCCCCTATACTCCTTCGCTTCTAAAAAATTTTTAATGTTCATAAGTGATGGCAAGGCGATTTCCCCCACCTTCCCGGCGGTCCCACTTCCCTCAAGGCGTTATCTATTCCTTTTGGAGTGACTAGCCAAATATAAGTGGTTTCCCAACGAGCCTGCAAACTCCCATCAAGTCTGCGGCCTAAACCGCATATGCTTTGCTATGGCAAAGTCCGGTGGGATTCTTTTTGAGATAACGCCTTTCGGAAACCGGGAACCCGCCCTGAAAAGGTGGACCTGAGCGCACCGAAGGTCGCGCGAAGAAACCCGCACCGATTCAAGGAAAATGAAAGAATCACTATTGATGCCAAAACTTCTGAACAATATCAAAAAATTAAGGGGGTATTAAACAAATGTTCATATACTGGAAAACTACATCAAGGTTATTCGCCTGCCTTCTAGGGCTGTTCATCTTGGTCATCGGCCCTCAAGTAGGTTCGGCGGAGATGCCTGAACTTTCGAAAAAGAAGTCACTGATCGGGATGTCCCTGGGACAATTTGAAGGAGCGCCCGCGCCATTGGGGGAGGAGCAGGAAACAACGCATCCCAAGCTGGATTCAGCCCTGGCAGGTCTGCTGGCAGAGGCCGAAGTCTCCATTCAAAAAGCAACGCAGTATGCCCACGACAGGGCGCTCAGGATAATCGGCGAGCGAGTTCACGCCGTGATAGCGACACAAGAAGCCTGCCTGGAAGAGGCCCGCCGTCTCATCTTAGATGCAGGCGGCGAAGTAACATGGGTCTCGTCCCTTGCGGGCGCACAGATTCAGTGCTGGATACCCATCACCGCCCTGGCATCCCTGGTGGAGGAGGAAGCAATTGCGCACATCCGTCGCCCAAGTTACGCCCTTCCATTTCCTGCCCCGGAACCGGTGGAGCCTTCCCTTACGACTGGAACATACACCACCGAGGCACTTACCGTCATGAACGCCCACAACTGGCATGCCCAGCAACACACCGGCGCCGGCATCAAGATCGGTATCATGGATATCGGGTTTGAGGGATACACCAGCCTCAAGGGCACCGAGCTTCCATCCTCAATTACTGTACAGAACTTCGTTGACAGCGATCCGGACCCTATTGACGGTACGGACAAGCACGGGACCGCCTGCGCTGAGATCATCCACGATATTGCACCGGACG
>CAZUHR010000114.1:0-9352 GCA_964620335.1 uncultured Desulfobacteraceae bacterium | reverse complement strand
AAAAAATAAGGGAGGTAATACCTATGCCGTACACGATCACTTCTAAATCCGAGGTAATTTTTGGAGAACATGCTTCAGATCAAGCTGGGGAGAAGACTAAAGAGTTGGGATGTTCGAAGGTAATCTGCATTTATGATAAAGGAGTTAAAGATGCAGGAATCGTAGATTCGGTTGTGAAGAATCTGGAGGATGCAGGGCTGGTGGTCGTGCATTACGGGGGTGTATTGGCGGACCCGCCCGATACAATGGTGAACGAATGCGGCGAGCTTGCCAGGAAGGAGATGGTAGACGGAGTTGTCGGTGTCGGAGGTGGAAGCACTCTAGACACCGCAAAGGCCGTCAACGTAATGCTGGGGAACCCCGGACCAATTGCCAATTACTATTTTGTTCCCGGCGAACCGGACCATAAACCTGGAGGGCCGTTGGTCCTGATTCCCACAACCGCCGGGACTGGAAGCGAAATCACCTATGTGGCCGTACTAACCGATACCGAAACCAATAGGAAAAGAGGGGTGAAGGGTGCTGCCACATTAGCATCTCTCGGTATTGTGGACCCGCTTCTGACGCTTGGAATGCCGCCTCGGCTGACAGCCGCCACGGGTATGGATACTTTTGCCCATGCGCTCGAAGCCTATACGTCCGCGGACCATAACATGATGTCGGACGTGCTTGCCGAGAAGGCGATTGAGCTTGTTTCCCAATACCTGCCTAAGGCGGTAAAAAAAGGATCCGATGTCGAAGCTAGGGCTAAGATGAGCTTTGCTTGCCTCATCGCTGGTATGTCATTCAGGGATGCCGCGCCGCATTTTGGCCATGCCTTCGGCCACACACTCGGATCCTCTCACCACATCCCCCACGGTATTGCGTGCGCTATCGCCCAGCCGTGGGTCATTCAAATAGTAGCGGACGTTATGCCCGAAAAAGTACGCCGTATAGGAGAGCTCATGGGATTAGAACCGGGGAAGGACCTTGGTTCAGCAGAGCTCAAAAGGAAGGTTTCGGAAGGTATCGCAGCTTTTATAAAATCGATCGGTATCCCCACATTAAAAGAACTGAATATCAAGGAATCCGATCTCCCCAGGCTTGCGGAAGGAATGATTAGTGACTCCTGCTTCAAACATTTACCTGTAAAACTCGAAGTTCAGCAGGTTCTTGACGTACTCCAAGGGGCATATACCCCTTAGACATTATGACGAAAAAACTTGTTCTCTGCCAGGGTGATGCCAAGTAATCCTGAATACCTTTTTTTGCCGGAATTATGAGGCATATCGGCAGAAGAGGTTGAACGAGGATTCCTATCGGAAACAGAGAAACTTCCTTATGCCTTTATAACTTATTGATATTACTGGGATCACTAATTCCCAACAGGGTCCAAGGTCCAAGGCAACAAGTTGAGATTGTTTGAGATTCCATAAAAAAGAAGCCCTAAATAAGGCTTATAACCGCTTTTTTGACCCCGAAATGAGCCCTTTAAGGTTAAGCCGACCATAGTCAAAATATTTTCCTTGATTTTCTTGTACGATTAAAGGGCAATTGTCAATCCTTGAGTTGCACAGTGAACTTGCCTTAGATCAGAAGCTTGCCGATGGGCCGAAGGAAATTACACCGGGCTCACCATTAGAGGGTATGTCGACATATCTGTGTTACTTGAAAAATATTTGACCATATGGTATAAAAAACCATATGAAAGCAAAGCTGATCTACCATGAAAAGTACATCTATGCAGATGGCGCTGTCCGGGAAATGGTCCTCTGGCAACTCCCTGAAAAAGCCTCAGATCGGCAGCATAGTATGAAATACCGATTATATTACGGGCTCTCGGATGGAACATGCGTCATCCGCTATGATAACGAGACCGGTAAGGGAGATCACCGGCATGTGCAGGGGAAAGAGGAACCCTATCGGTTCAGAAATGTTGAGAATTTAGTTGCCGATTTTTTATCGGATATTGAGAAGGCAAGGAGAGGATAGAAATGAAGAAAGAGATACAAATCGGTGTGGGCGATGCCGCCACCACGGCCAAAGGCTTCATCGATGCCTGGAAGAGGGCCGAATGCGGAGAAAAAATGAAAGCGGAACATCGCCTGTATTTTGAAAACCTTGAAACTCTTCTTAAGACGCTTACCAAGGGGCGGTGGGTACTGCTGAAGACACTGCGGACAAGGGGGCCCATGAGCGTTCGTGCTCTTGCCAAGGAACTGGGACGAGATTACAAGAACGTTCATACTGACGTGAGGCGCCTGGAGGAGGTCGGCCTTGTTGGTCGCACTAAAGAGCAAAATGTGGAAGTGCTCTGGGATACTGTTGAAGCGCAGCTTCGGCTTGCGGCTTGAGTTGGAAAGAGGAGGGGGTCAGGCCTTGCAACATGAGTCTTCTATTTTACTGGTGCGCCCAGCAGGATTCCCTTCGACAGGAACTGTCGATGAGCTCAGGTCGAGTCGCTCACGGCAAGTTCACTTGCCACCTAGGGATATCTTTTTCCCCTGTCAATCACTTGTCTAAATTGATTACCTTGACTTCTTTATCAAGTTCCATCATTTAGTCAAGTACCCGCGTTAACAAACATTCGGAGCTTTTTCTCATTAGGCTGTCCAGACATTGGGTCGCATTTCTTCCCATTTCCCTGATCAGTATGTTAAGCACCAGTCCGGACTAATCGTTTTTGGTTTCTTATGGATGTCCCCGCATGGAGAGGTTGGAGTTGAAAAAAAGGCCTGACTATTTTATAGGTGTGTTGTAATTTTACATTGTAATTCTACAGCATGATAGTCAGAATGCATATGAACGGTGTGAAGCGGATACTCCGCCTGTTCCAACGATCCTGAGCTTAGGGAACTGATTATCAAGGGTCTAAAGGGTTTTGAGAAAGAGTATCCTTGCTGGTTCTCAAGTTTTATCAAGAACCTTCGGAAAAACTTCTCGGATCTAACGGCCGAGGGGACACTCATGGTCTCCAGTCAGCGTCGGCAGGTGCTTTTCCCGAACTGGCTGAAGGGCAATTCAGAGAGTATCTCCTTGGTATTTTTCAAGAACTTATAGATGCACTAACTATTAAGGCGATATTAAATTTCCTTATGGAACCTGGTTCAGGATCTATATTCTCTAAAACCATCATCTAATAATTACAGAATCGGCCCGAACTTATCGTTCAACAAAAGAAGCTCGTTTAGCAGGTGATAGACCTAATGCTAAACACTTTTCGCTCTTAAGTCCAAACGCAAAACAAGAAAACTGATGTGGGGTTACATGATTGTTATTTCACGTCTTTGAAAGGACTGTCGATGAGACTACCGAAATTTGAATATCTCGTACCGTCTGACATAGAAGAGGCCTATTCATATCTTAAGGAATTTAACGGTCAAGTTGCCATATTGGCTGGCGGGACAGACCTGGTAATGCACCTGAAGCATGGCCTTGAATTTCCTACTCACCTACTTAGCTTGAAGAACGTTACTGAATTGAATTCCTTGCATTATGACCGGGATTCCGGATTTATCCTGGGGGCCATGTGTTCTTTGAGAAACATATCCGTAAATCCCCACATAAAATCGGAGTTGATGGGATTGGAGCAGGCGGCGGATGAGATTGCCTCTCCCCAAATAAGGAATAGAGGGACGATTGGCGGAAACATTTGCCTGGACTCGCGATGCTGGTATTTCAATCGAAGCTGGCAGTTAAGGAAAACACTCCCCCCATGTTACAAGACCGGTGGGGACAGATGCTATGTAGTTAAAGGGGGCAAGCATTGCTACGCACTTATTCAAGCCGATACGGTACCCAGTTTACTCGTCCTGCAGGCTCAACTAAGGCTGGTGGGTCCCGAAGGGGAACGTGTGCTTCCCATCGAAGGGTTCTATTCGGGGCAGGGTGAGAACCCTAACAGGCTCGCCTCCGGCGAAATTTTGACCGAGATACGGATCCCTAGATTATCCCCCTGTTCAGGTACCGTATACTTGAAGTACCGCAAAAGGAGGGCCTTGGAATTTCCCCTTCTGGGTATTTCTTCTTTTGTTCAGTTGGACGGCGAAGGAAGAAGTTGCCGGGAGGCTAGATTTGCCTTTATTGGTCATGGATCGAGTCCCCTCTTAGTTGATGCCTCCAAAACGTTAGAGGGTCTGGATGAGCCTATCTTGACCGAGGAGCAGATAACGCATCTACTTCAGGAGCTGAAGCCTATAAGCCACATGGGCGTTTCGGCCTCCCTGAAACGGAGACTTTCGCGGCTGATGCTGCAGAGGGCCTTTCATGGTGCCTGGAGAAACGCTCAGGAACGAAATGCGGAGTACTCATAGGAGAAAATGATGACCGAATACGCTACGGTAGGCAAGGGAATCCCCCGTGTGGACGGACCGGCCAAAGTGACCGGGGATGCGATTTATACTGCTGACATCTATCTGAAAGGGATGTTGCACGGTAAAATTCTGCGAAGTCCTTATCCCCACGCGAGGATACTTCATATTGATACTACAAAAGCTTTGAAGTTAACCGGCGTCAGGGCGGTGGTAACCGGGGCTGACACGTCGAGAGTGAAATATGCCCAGAGCATGAAGACGAAGGTGCCGGACAAGGCCTTCATCGCCCTGGACAAAGTGCGATACATCGGAGATGAGATTGCGGCTGTAGCTGCCGACGATATCGATACAGCTGAGGAAGCTCTAGAGCTTATCCGCGTGGAGTATGAGGTTCTACCTGCCGTATTTGACCCCTTTGAGGCCATGAAGCCGGGTGCTCCGCTGATACATGAGCACGCTCAGGGCAATATCTCCAGGCCCCTGTTGTATCAATGGGGTGAGCCGGTAGACGAACTGCTGGACGACTGCGATGTCGTCCTGGAGGATTCTTTCAAGACACATTCCCAGGTTCATGCCTACATGGAGCCGAATTGCTCCGTGGCAACATGGGACCAGAATGAAAATGTTACGGTATGGGCTTCCACGCAGGGCCCCTACACGCACAAGAAGGAATTGGTAACGGCATTGGGTATACCCGAACATAAAATTCGGGTTATTGTGCCCGCTGTGGGGGGAGGTTTCGGCGGCAAACGGCATGTGGTTGAGCCAAGCGTGGCGGCCGCGCTGCTCTCCAAAAAGTCTGGAAGACCCGTGAAGATCGAGTACACGCGGGAAGAGGAATTCACGGCGACCCGACACCGGCATCCCATGAACATCCATCTACGAATCGGTACACGGAAGGACGGAAAGTTCCTCTTTTTTGATGCCGAGAACATTGTTGATAACGGAGCCTATAATGACAGCGGCCCCTCAGTGACGTTATATGCTGGCCATGCGCTGACGACCAATTACCTTGTCAAGGGCGTCCGCTACAACGCGAAGCTGGTATATACCAACAACAGCTACGGTGGCTCATACCGGGGGTACGGAAACCTGCAGATGCGCTTTTGTTTGGAGAGCATGGTGGACATGCTTGCCGAAAAGCTCAACGTTGATGCTGCGGAACTTAGACTGATCAACGCCGTTAAGGAGAACGACGCGCTGGTATGCAAATCCAGGGTGACCAGTTGCGGCCTCAGGGAGTGCATCCGGGAAGTTGTCAAGTCCTCCAACTGGAAAGAGAAGAAACAGAATCCCGGAAAGCTGCGGGGGGTGGGTATTGCCTGCCATGAGTATGCGTGTGGGGCTCGGTGGCATTATCCACACGACTCCTCATCAGCGAGCGTCAGAATCGACGATGACGGCTCGGTGCGGCTTTTCACCGGGGCCTTGGATATCGGACAGGGCTCGGATACGACGCTCTGTCAGATTGTGGCCGAGGTGTTGGGAATTGAAATGGGTCAGGTCAAGATATTCAGCGCGGATTCCGAGATAGCGCCGATGGACCTTGGGACCTACGCCAGTCGATTGACGTTTATCGCAGGCAACGCGGCGAAAATGGCCGCTACGGATGCCCGGAATCAACTCGCTGAAGTCGTGGCCGAGGCGCTTGAGACGACCCCGGAGAATATAGAATTCAGAAACAACAGGGTTCAATGGGCCGGGAATCCGGACAGGGGATTCTCTTTTCTTGGTGCGGTGAAGCTGGCCTTGAACAGCAAGGGACTTATTGTCATGGGCAGGGGGTCTTACGATGCCCCCAGCGAAGTTGCGGACTTTGAGAAGGGTGAAGGCAAGTTCAGCGCGGCGTACAGCTTCGGTTCGCAGGTGGTTGAGGTCGAAGTGAACCCTGATACGGGTTCGGTTCGGTTAATCAAGGTCCATTCCGCGGCCGACTGCGGATTTGCCATCAACCCGCTTTCCCTTGATGGACAATGCCATGGCTCTATCTCACATGCACAGGGAATGACACTCTTAGAGCGCCCTTTTGTTCATGATGGAAATATTCTGAACCCATCTTTTCTTGACTACCACATACCGACAGCAATGGACGTGGCAGATATTGACTCCATACTTGTGGAGACGATCGACCCCGAAGGGCCCTTTGGGGCCAAGGGAGTTAGTGAAGGTTATCAGGTCCCCACGGCACCCGCCATTGCTAATGCCATCTATCATGCCACCGGCATAAGGATCAAAGAAATCCCGGTAAGGCCGGAGGACATTATCAAGGGCTTGGAAGGCCGGAGAGGGAGGAGAATCCGAGCATGAAACAGGTTATAAAGCTTATAGTTAATGATAAAGAATATGAGCTGTTCGTAGCCCCTAACAGGACCTTGCTTGAGGTATTAAGGGACGACCTATGTCTGACAGGGACGAAGAGGGGATGTGATTCCGGGCAGTGTGGGGCCTGTACGGTTCTTTTGGATGGAGAGCCCATTTTGTCCTGTATAACGCTCGCCTGCGAGGTGGACGGAAGAAAGATACAGACCATTGAGGGTATAGCCAAAGATGGTGAATTGCAGCCGGTGCAGCAGGCTTTTCTTAAATACGGTGCCGTCCAGTGCGGGTTTTGCACTCCCGGTATGGTACTTTCAGCGTCGGCTTTGCTCGAAAGCAATCCAGCCCCTACTGTCGAGGAGATCAAGAAAGGTATTTCGGGTAATCTATGCCGGTGTACAGGCTATTTGAAGATCATTGAAGCTATTCAACATACCGGAAAATAGGCAAAATGAAAAATTGCCCTGTTGTCTCAGATGCTTTCTAGGGTCCAACGGGTCCAAGGTCGGACCAAGATAACAAGGTGAAATTGTTTGAGAATTCATAAAAAAGAAGCCCCAAATAAGGCTTATAACCGCTTTTTTGACCCCGAAATGAGCCTTTTAAGGATAGGGAGATAGAGGCCGGCAGAGGTTTCAACGTACGGTGTGGACTTCCAGATGAATGCCTTCACGTTTCTGAAGGTGGGCAATAATCTCGAAAAGATTGCGGGCCTGCGGATTGCCCTTTGGACCCAACATGCGCATCAGGCTTTTAGGTGATTTAGCGGTGAGTAAACCAAGAGCATCAAAACCGATTGTGGCGTTAATATAATCACGCAATATGGCTTTGCCGGTATCTACGTCACCAATCAAAAGGCATTCAATCCCTTCCTTAAGTAGTTCCTCACGGAAGGCCGGATCACGCTCAACCCGGTCTTTGACGGTTTCTTTAAAATTACTTGTAAGTGCCACTTTCAATCCTCCTGTAGCTTTCTTCTCTTATATTCTTTCCAAATTGTCCGGGCGTCCCGGATATCTTTCTGCTGACGTTTTTTTATGCCACCGCCAAGCAGGATGATGAGAGTATCTCCATCCTTGCCAAAATAGACGCGATATCCGGGGCCGAAATCTATCCTGCATTCGAAAACGCCTGCGCTAACACCTTTGGTATTGGACAAATTGCCTTGTTCCATGCGTACCAAAGCAGTTACAATTTTAGCAGCAGCCGGTGCATTCAAGCGATTGAACCATTTGGCGTAAGGACTGCTGCCTTGACGATCAATATATTCTCTGATTTCGATCATTTTTTCAAAAGGTAACACAACTGTTACTATTAATCAAGAAAATAATCACCCTTATATTGGTTTAATCGCACCCGGCCGCTCCAGCCCTGCTGAATTTTCCCGAGGAAAACCTATTCATTCAATAGGGCCAGCGCGGGCAATAACAGAATTACAATCGAGATCTATTTGCATTCAATTGGCGAGTCCTGGCGAGAGGAAAAGGGAAGGGGTTCAGGCCCTGCCGCCTGAGTCCATTATTTTTATGGTGCGCCCAGGGTGATTCGAACACCCGACCTACGGATTCGTAGTCCGTCACTCTATCCATCTGAGCTATGGGCGCATGCTTGGACAATAGCCTGAGGCTTAACGCCTAAAACAATGCATTTTTAATACTTATCAAACTTCGGGCAATCTGACAACCATTCGTCTTAATATAATCGATAGGGATTTTTTTAAGTTTTACAATTCCTGCGGTGTTGCTCTTAAGGCCTTCTATAAGGGGAGAAAAGAAACTAAAGATCCCGAATTTTTTCAATAAGTTCTGTTGTTGAAAAGCCTTCAACAAATGGAATCCTTTTCACCTCTCCACCAGCTTCTTTGACCACATCCGACCCGATTATCTCGTCCTCTTTCCAGTCGCCGCCCTTTACGAGCACGTCCGGCAAGAGTTGCCGGATTACAGTAAGCGGGTTATCCTCATCAAAGAAGAAGACGGTATCCACGCAACTGAGGGCTGCAAGCAGCTCGGCCCTTACCTGTTCCGGCAAGATCGGTCTCTTCGGCCCCTTTATGACCCTGACAGAGCGGTCGCTGTTAACGGCAACGACAAGATGATCACCTAATTCCCGTGCGGCGCAAAGATAACGGGTGTGTCCTGGGTGAAGCAGGTCAAAACATCCGTTGGTAAAGACTACCTTTTTGCCTGAAGCCCTGAGCTGTTCACATTGGGCTCTTGTTTTTTCCAAAGTTTTTATTTTTAGACGGTAGTTTTCCAAAGGCAGTTCCCATTCTAAAAGCTGGCCGTCCTTGCGAGGACCAGACATAAAATATCCTTGCACCCGGCCTTTCTCAGAACCCGGGAGCATTCGTTCAGGGTATTTCCCGTAGTCGCCACATCGTCCACCAGCAGGATCGGCTTATCCTTGAAGGCCCCAGGATTTTCAAGCATAAAGGCCCCCCTGACATTTTTTCGTCTCTCTTCCTTTCCAAGACCGGTCTGGGGTAACGTGTATCTTACCCTTCTTAGGGACAAGAAGTCCAGTTCCGTGTGTAATTCACCGGCCACGTGTTTCGCCAGCAGCAGACTCTGGTTGAAGCCCCTTTCCCTGAGTCTCTTTTTATGGAGAGGTACGGGTACGGTCACAAAACCATCGGGTTTATTGACCCAGCTTTTTGCGAATTCCGACAGAAGAGGCCCCAAAGAATCTGCGAGATAACTCTTTCCACCGTATTTGAATCGGTGAATGGCGGTCATCAGGGG
>CAZUHR010000113.1:0-9408 GCA_964620335.1 uncultured Desulfobacteraceae bacterium | reverse complement strand
GTTGGAGGCTGATGGAAAATCTCCAGATACAAGGCATCCGAAACCGGGGACCCGCCCAAAGGGTGGGGAGTCCAAGCGCAGCGCGGACAAATCCAGAGGAATGCCCGTCCTCCGCAGTGGCCTGCTACGGAGGATGGAAGGCGTACATAAAAGTACGCCGTAGTGACGAAGGATGAGGATAAAGCAGTAGATGGGGGTTTTCCATCAGCCTCCAGGATTATCAAAAAGGGAGGTTGGGGTCATTTTTTATACACAGAAAAGATCAGGACTAATTAAAGATGAAGGCCTCGGCCTTATTCACATTTATTACGGACAGGGAGCCGGAAAGACTACAAGGGCGGTTGGCTTGGCCATAAGGGCGGCGGGGTCCGGTATGAAGGTTAATTTTGTCCAGTTTATGAAGTCCGGGAACTCTGGAGAAACAGGAATCCTTGAAAATATTCCAAATATCAACTATTTTTGTCCAGGAAAGCATCCTTTTATACTGTCCCGAGGTCCAGAGATTGTCCATTATGAACATGCAGAAAGGGCGCTGGCCTATTCATTAGAGGCTGTTGAAAGCGGAACTCATCTACTCATTTGTGATGAAATATTAGATACAATTCTTTTTAAAGTGCTTCAAAAAGAACAGCTCCTTGAGCTCATAAAAGGATGTAAAGGAAAGGCTGAACTTGTCATGACAGGCAGAGATGCGCTTCCTGAATTCATCAGACTGGCTGACTATGCTACGGAATTTGTCCAGAAAAAGCACCCTTATTATAGGGGGATGAAGGCGCGAAAAGGCATTGAGTATTAAACCCCAAATAAAATAGACCCATTATAGCACTCACTAGGACCGGCCAGAACGCATCCACGACCCGCCACACCTAGCAGGATTCAGTTTGAAACACCGGGCCATTATGTTCTAAAGCTTACTCACTGATCTGTTGCAATTATATATCAAACTTGATCATCACTCTCTTTGGAAGGGCAAGTCCTAAGGCTACTTCCGCTGCCTTAACCAGAGAGCATGGAATAGGGCAGGCAAGATGGCATTGCGATTTTTCAGCACGCAGGAAGATGGGACTTTTACTCATGGGCAAAAAGAGATCTTTAAGGCCAATCTCACCCAAACCCCCAGCGAGCTTCTTAATTTGATCGCAGTCTGATTGGATTTCAAATTTTACCAAGGTTTTTCCGGCCTTATATGCATAAATCATGCAGGTAAAACCGCAAACTCCTGGATCCACCGCCACATGCGCTTCACCCGCTTTTCCCACTACATTTTGTATTTTCATGCCTATTTCTGGTGAAGGATTTCCTCTGGAACGTACCCCTTCAGATGAGGAAATTCGTCTTTCATATGAGGTATCTGCATTGACTCCATAAACTGTTGTTCGAAGTCCTTTTCAACTGTCAGTTCTATGTACTCCACATTACGTGCGATCCAATTGGCTTCGTCGCGCATATTGCGATCTAATAGGACAATTCGCGCTCCATCACCTGCCGCGTTTCCAACAGACATGACATTTTCCAGATCGCAGTCCGGAAAAAGGCCCATGATCAGTGCCTTATCCTTGGCTACATGGGTTCCAAAGGCCCCGGCAATCTTGATGGTGTCCACCTTATCAATGCCCATACGCCGCATCATGAGCTTGCACCCTGTGTAAAGGGCCCCTTTTGCCAGTTGAATCTGGCGAACATCCTTCTGTGTGATTACCACGTCCTTCCCTATGGAAGTCTCGTTGGCCCATGCAATGACAAACTCCTTTTGCCTTGGATTATCCGGGTTATTACGAAATCGGTTTGATTTCTGGGTTTTGGAGAACCTGCCGCTCTTGGTCACGACTCCCGAACGGTAAAGTTCTGCCAGAACATCAAGAATACCTGAACCACAGATCCCTTTCGTCTTCATATCCTCCGGCTTGGAATACTTCAACCATGCTTCACGGCCAATGACCTTGTAATCAACATCGTGCGTCTTAGGATCTATCTTGATACGCTCTATGGCGCCCGGCGCTGCCCGCATGCCAAAGGCCAATTGTGCCCCCTCTAAGGCGGGACCGGTGGCGCAGGATGAGGAAATGAGCTTGTCCCTGTTGCCCAGTACCAATTCCCCGTTGGTCCCGATGTCTATGATAAGCTGGAGTTCATCGCTCGTGTGTGGCCTTTCAGTGACCAGCACGCACACATTGTCTGCACCGACAAAGCCTGCCTCATTGGGCATGACAAATACGTTGGAGGACTTGTTGATGTTAATGCCCAGGTCCCGGGCCCTGATATCCAGGCTCCTATGAATAACCGGCGGAAAGGGCGCCAGGCCTACATATCGAGGATCAAGCTTGAGCAGGATGTGGTGCATTGCAGTGTTGCCGCCCAAGGTCAGATCTACTATATCGGATGGCTCCAGACGAGGATAGACCTTGCCCTCCTCAGGAGCCTCCACCATCACTGGCTGGCCGTCTTCACCTTTAACCACCTTTCCGGTCTCATCCTTTTTCTTTTTTTTTGCTGGATGGGTGCCATCACATGCCTGTTTTATTAATTCATTAAGACCCTCTATAAGATCATTACTCATCCGCTCTAGACCGCCGGGGTTCTGCATGTGGTAAGTAATTCGTGCCATCACGTCTTCGCCGTATTTGCACTGCGGGTTCATCATGGAAACCGTATCTATCACCTCCATGGTGCGCATGTTACAAAAGTAGGCTGCAACTGTTGTCGTACCCACGTCAATAGCAATACCATAATAGTCTTCAACCTCGCCTGGCCATACCTTGATGATTTCCTTGTCCATCCACACGGCAGCGGTCACGGTCCATTCGCCCTTGCGGACTATGTTGGGAAAATCCCTTAGGGTGAACAAGTCTATGTTCAGGCCTTTCAGCCCGTACTCCTTTTCAAGGGCCTGCATCATTCGCTCAAAGTCACCTAAGGGATCTTTAAACGAGGGAGGGATGATTGTCACGGTATAGATCTTAACTGCCGGGTTCCGGTTGATCTCTATATCACGGGCTGCCTTGCTCACGACCTGCTTGCCTGCCCGGGACTCCTCGGGCACAAAAACAAGAAGGTCATCCATTATTTCAGCCGCGCAGGCCAAACGGTAACCCGCCTCTTTCTGATCGGGCGTTATGAAATTGCCTTCTTCCTCCTGCCAGGGACCCACATGGTCCCGGCTTGAGACAATACCAAATTTCTCAAAAGAACCTTCCTCAATCCGGACCTTGCACTTGCCACATACCTTTTTTTCACCGCACAGGGTCTCGATATCTACCCCGATCCGTCGGGATGCCTCGATTATGTTTATGCCTTTTTCGACTTCTCCCCTTCTCCCTGATGGCTGGAAGATAACCTTGGCTGTTCCGTTTCTGCTCATTAAACATACCCCTTTCACTTCTCCTGCATTTCTCTCAGTCGGCCGATCATCTTTATAGCCTCCTGTACCGCATTGCCGGCGCTTTCAGCATACCCGTCCGCCCCGAACAACTCCGCCGTATCACTAGTTACAGGTGCCCCTCCCAGCATAATGGCCACGTTGGGATTTTTCTCCTTTATCATCTTGATGACCTTTTCCATGCCCATCATAGTGGTGGTCATCATTGCAGACAGGGCGACGATTTCGGAGTCCGTATTGAGCTGCTCTTCCACAAATTTTTCAAGAGGAACGTCACGGCCTAAGTCATGGACAGTGAAACCGGCCACTTCAAACATCATCTTGATTATATTTTTCCCTATATCATGCACGTCTCCCTGGACTGTCCCGATGACTACCTGGCCCTTGGGTTTGTTACCGAGATCCTCTAATGTGATATGGGGCCTCAGGATATCCAGGCCCACATATAGGGCATCCGCCGCCATGAGCAATTCAGGAACAAAGTACTCATGCTGGTCGTAAAGGTCTCCGACCTCCTGCATTCCAGCTGCCAGACCGTTCATAACCGCGTCATAGGCGTTCAGCCCCTCGTCAAGCACCTTTTGAGCAGCCTCTCTGACCTGATCCTCCTCAAATTCCACAACCCCTTCGTGAAGTTTCTTTAACAGTTCTTCCCTCAATTCTTCTTTTCCCATAGTTGTTTCCTCCTCTTGATTGCTTGCAAGAAATAATCTTGATCCTCTATAGTGTTATCGCTTTGGTTTTGTAATTTTTTTCCACGATGTATCGGGATTTCCACTCGTTTCAACAATCGTCAATATTCAATAGTCAATCTTCAATCCTATAGCCTTCCCACTGCAGGGGTGGAAACACGTCCGAATTCCTTGATCGCATTGTTTATGGCCTTCATATTTTCCGCCTTGACATCAGGCCAGATATCGCACCCCGGCCACACCGCATCCACACCATCGTCAATGCATTTCTTGATCGCCGCATGAATCTCTTCGAATGTGGCCTTGCCCGGCAGGGCAAAGCCATCATAATCACCGAAGAGAAGGACATCCTTACCGATCTTGCTTCTGCTTTCCGCTAGAGTATTCTTGTGATCCACGCTGATAGCCTCGGCTCCGCAATCATTCATGAGCTCAATGATGAGGTCCGTTGAGCCGCAGATATGCAGGATCCTGGGCGAATCCCATGCCTCAAAAATCTTGCGCAATCTGGGCTGTATCATCTTTTTGAACATTCTTGGGCTCAGGAGATCCGCGCCGGTTCCCATTTCCCTCAAACTTACATAGTCTGCACCGATTTCGCGGTAGTGACGGCCCAAGTCAATGATTAGATCCACTATTTTGTCCAGAAGGGCTTCTACCTTTGCCTTTTCTTTATACGCCATTTTCATGAGCACATCCAGCTCCACCAACTGGCCGGCAAGGGTGAACGGTCCCAGAATCCAGGTGCCTATGGCGTGGCTTGTGCCAATCTTCTCCTTTAAAAGCTTTATAGCGCCATCTACCACCGGCATTCTTGCCCTGTTAAGATAATCGCTCGGGATCACAACATCTTCAGGGGAAGACCATTTTTTGGGAATGGTTGGAAAAAGGATCCCTTCAGCATTCTCATAGATACTCACTCCCAGGCCGAATGCCTCAGGAATGGTACACATATCATAGGGCACTACAGCCCCGTCAAAACCAAACATTTCCATTGATTTTACAGCCGATTCAGCCATGTTTTCTTCTGAAAGATGGATCTGTGGGAAGGGAATACCAATAGAATCAATGGCCGGTACAGTGACCATTCCCTGCCCGCTGAAACAGGGCATGGTGTCTACGGATTCCCTTGCAAATAATTTGAGGACTCTCTCTCTTGATGTCATATCGGTCATGAGTTTCTCCTTTCCGATGTTGATTATTAGCTTTCATTCACCTAAACGCCTTGGGCGAGAGTGCCACCTGCTTCCGAAGAAACCGGAGTTTGCAGCCCGGCAGTGGGGCAAACGGTGACGCATTGACCGCAAGACGGACATTTTTCTTCTATCAAAGAGATATCGGAAGACATGCTCAGTCTTGTTTCATATCCCCGAAATGTAAAGTCGATCAACGGCTCCCCATTTTTCATAGTGCAGACGGAGACACATTTCCCGCAAAGTACGCATCGGCTGGGGTCATAATGAACATACGGATTTGTGGTATCCAGCGGAAGCAGGTCCTCTGGAAGATCCCTGAATTCTTCGGGCGTTTTCAGCTTGACTTTGACCTTGGGGGCAATTTTTTGAAGCTCGCATTTCTTGTTCTTAGAGCAATTACGGCAGTCAAGGTTATGGTAAGCAATAAGCAGTTTAAAGGCGGTTCGCCTGAGCCTTTCGACTTCAGGGGTTTGCGTATGAACTACCATGCCATTTGTCACCGGGAGCGTACAGGAAGTCACCGGCCCTCTCCCTTCGACCTCAACATAACAGAGGCGGCACCCTCCAAAGGGAAGATCGGCCTCGGGAAGGTAGCACAGATTTGGGATATGGATGCCGGTATCCAGCGCAGCCTGCAGAATTTTGGTTCCCTTTTGTGCCTCAACCTGGATGCCGTCAATCGTCAGTTTAATAAGTTCCATTATTTCTCAACCTGATCCGGCACTTCGCTGACGGGCGAAATTTTAACCACTGCATTATATTCCTGCGGGCATACTTCCAGACAGTTACCGCACTTAACGCACTTGGTTTGGTCAATCACCTTGAAGCGTTTGGAATGCTGGGTAATAGCCTCCGATGGGCAGACCACCACGCAGTGTTCGCAGCCCCTGTAACATTTTTCCGGCACGATATAGTATGCTATAAGGTTTCTGCAAACAAGGGCCGGGCACCGTTTTTCCAGTATATGCGCCTCATACTCTTCCTTAAAATAGCGGAGAGTAGTCAATATGGGGTTTGGAGCGGATTTTCCAAGCCCGCATAAAGAGCCTGCCTTGATATCTTCACCCAGGCTGACAAGCTGTTCCATATCTTCAGGCTTGCCGTTGCCTTCCACGATGTCTTCAAGGATACTGAGCATCTGTTTGGTCCCAAGCCGACACATGACACATTTACCACAGGATTCCTTCACCGTGAAATCGAGAAAAAAGCGGGCGGCATCCACCATACAGTTGTCTTCATCCATGACAATCATGCCGCCAGACCCCATCATGGCCCCCGCCTCCTTCAGGGAGTCAAAGTCAATGGGAGTGTCTAAAAACTGTTCAGGCAAACAACCCCCGGAAGGGCCTCCCGTCTGTACGCCCTTGAAACGCTTCCCATCCTTTACCCCTCCGCCGATATCGGTAATAACCGTATCAAGAGTCGTCCCCATGGGAACCTCAACGAGACCCACGTTTTTCACCTTGCCCGCCAGGGCAAAGACGGCGGTACCTTTACTTGTATCGGTCCCTATACCTGCAAAATACTCGCTCCCCTTATCAAGGATTACAGGGATCGAGGCAAAGGTCTTCACATTGTTCAGCTGGGTGGGCTTCTGCCAGAGCCCGGACTCTATGGATTGGGGCGGCCTTACCCTGGGAAAACCCCTTTTACCCTCGATGGAATACATGAGCGCACTGGATTCACCGCAGATAAAGGCGCCTGCGCCCTGAAACACCTCAATATCAAAGCTGAATGCGGTACCTAGAATACTGTCGCCTAAAAGTCCCAAGTCTTTCGCCTGTTCAATGGCCGTTTTCAGGCGCTCCACGGCAAGGGGATACTCCATGCGGGTATAGATATAACCTTGATGAGAGCTCAATGCATAGGCAACGATAATCATGCCTTCCAAGACCGCCTGGGGATCACTCTCCAGAACCACCCTGTCCATAAAGGCCCCCGGATCTCCTTCATCGGCGTTACAGACCACATACTTAGGTGTCCCCCGGGCCTTCAGGCACGATGCCAGTTTCTGTCCGGTGGGGAAGCCGGCCCCGCCGCGCCCCCTGAGTCCGGAACGTTCGATTTCTTCAATGATCCTATCCGGCGTCATCTCAAGGGCCCTGCCAAGAGCCCTGTAACCACCTAAGGCGATGTAGTGATGAATATTTTCCGGGTCAATAAAACCGCAGTTCCTCAAAAGCAGCCTTAATTCATGCTCGGAACGCGGCAGCTCCGGTATATGGGGAGGGACACCGTCGCCCCCTTCAAGGGTCCCCAATGCAAACTCCATGCAGGGATCATCCTCTAATAGAAACCCCTCGACCAGACGCGGAACCATATCGGGGGTTACGTTGTTATAACAGATACGGGGATATTCCGGTTTGCTTATGATAACGAGAGGTTCATAATTGCAAAACCCGACCGAGCCCGTCCGGATGATCCTGGCCGTAACGTTCAGCCTTGCAAGCTCTTTCTCAAATTCTTCCACCACCTGCAGGGCTCCGGATGCCCTGTCACTTGTGGCCGTCCCGATACGGATCACAGGGACGCCATCCTGTTCTATGGGGTCCCATTCTGCAATTGCTTTTTCTCTTATTTCATCGAATGTCATATCGGTCTCTTGATTGCACAAAAAATATTGGATTTTGGATTTTCTATTTCCATAAATCGTCAATCCTCAATCTTCAATCGTCAATCCCTTTTGGCCTCCATTTTCAGGTTGACGAATGCCTCGTCCACCTTGGCAGGGGACATTTTCGGGTAGATTTTTTTCCCGACCACCATCACAGGGGCAAGACCGCAGCACCCGATACAGGCGACCCGATCGAGGCTGAATTCCCTGTCTTCCGTAATTCCCCCCACTTTAATATCCAATGTCCTTTCCAGTGCCTCCAGGACCAGCCTTCCACCTACCATGTGGCAGGCCGTTCCCATGCACATCTGGACAGGGTGCTTTCCCAAAGGTATAAAACGGAAATGGTTATAAAAGGAGGCTACACCATAGACTTGTACGTCCGTCATTCCCAGATGGGACGCAACCTTCTGTGTAGCCATCCTTGGCAAATACCCGAAGGTCTGTTGCACCACCTGGAGAATGGGAATCAGACAGCTCTTGTCTTCTCCATATTGAGACAGTATCTCACGCATGCCCTCTGTTATCTGTTCTTCTTCATATTTCAAAGGCGATGTCATGAGACCTTCCACTCCTCTGACAGGAATTTTGGGATATCGCTTGCTTCAGAAGGGCCCAGCAGGATTTCCCATGAAGGGAGTTCTTCTTCTAATTCGTCCTTGAGCTTTTTTGCCACACCGGGAATGATAAGCTTTCTGTGTTTCACCTTGTTTTCCACATCGTATTTCTTGAGAAACTCGGCAATCGCCTCGCCGGTAAATTTGCCTGATGTCCAGGCGGCCAAGACGCCGATTCCACCCGTGTCCTTGATGCATAGGAAGGCGGGAATGTCTGAATCTTCAATGGCTCCGGCGACAATAAAAAAATCCAGGGCATAGTTCGTAGAAATTAGGACAGGCGAGTTTTCATCGGGCTGACCCACTTCGTAGACCTTCTCTTCGACTGTCATGGGTCTTCGCGGATCACTATAGACATTGAATCGATGGACCAGCAGGGGAAAAATAAAGTCTTTTTCCGTCAGGGAAGTCACAACGATGCCTGCGTACTTGGTCATTAGCACGGAGGTGGCCAGGGCCTCCTCAAACTTATCCTTACACATAAAGCAGGGGAAAGCCACTGTGGGATACCCTAAGGGCCTGAACCCCTTCTTCAGGGCGGACCTTCTGATAAGGGTCTGGTCCCGGATACCCTCCCTCATGTCTTTCGACCCGGGGTCGATAACGCTCTCTTCCACGCCGGCTGCTTTAAGCTGTGACGTGACTGAAATCAATGCATCCAGGCTGTCCCCTTTAACCCCCGCGGGTAGGCCCAGTTCCCTTAGCTTGGGGATGGCGGCACTCACATTCTCGCTGGTTATTGGATACACAATGGGTCTCCTGTCCGCACACATGGCGGCGGTAGAGAAAAGGATATCGGTATCCTCGGAGATCAGGATAAATGGAAAATCCGTGGTTTCGTATGCCTTTTTGACAAGTGCTCCGAAAGTGTCTCTGTCACCTGAATCATTGGAAAGCGCCAGCAGATTGACTT
>CAZUHR010000112.1:0-9425 GCA_964620335.1 uncultured Desulfobacteraceae bacterium | reverse complement strand
AGGCCGCGGAACAGGCGGTGGCAGGCGCCATGCCTCTCTCCATGAACGACTATAAGATCGCCATTACGAAGGCCCTGGTGAAGAGGGCTATCATGGATTGATGTATCATATTTAAATTTTTGGGTTAAAAGATATGAAACGGATAACGGCACTTTTTGTTCCATTTTTTCTGGCGGCGTGCCTGATCATTTCCTCACAATTACTTGCTGAAGAGGACTGGTCTCAGCAGGGCCTTTCGCATCTAAAGGCTAAACGCCATAAGGAGGCAATCGATGCCTTTTCAAAAGCGATTGCCGAAGCCTACAATAACCGCGGGGTCGCCTGGCACCACAAGGGCGATTATGACAAAGCCATTTCCGATTACAACATGGCCCTTGAATTACACCCGCGATATGCGGAAGCGCTCAATAATCGGGGAGTTGCCTGGGCATACAAGGGTGATTACGAAAAGGCCGTCACCGATTGTACCGAGGCCATTAAAATAAACCCGTTATACGCCAATGCCTATAACAACAGGGGGTACGCCTGGCAGCAGAAGGATGATTTGGACAAGGCTATTGCCGATTACACCGAAGCCCTTAAAATAGACGAGCAATATGTCCAGGCCTACCACAGTCGGGGTTTTGCATGGGCCGGAAAGGGAGAATATGACAAGGCCATTGCCGATTACGATAAGGCCCTGGAGATAAGGCCCGGATATGCAGATGTTTACGGCAAAAGGGGTACTGCCTGGGCACACATGGGCGACCTCGATAAGGCCATTGCCGATTACACCGAGGCCGTGGAAATAGATCCGAAGTTTGAGGAGGCATACTACAACCGCGCTGTGGTCTGGAACCGGAAAGGAAATTGTGAAAAGGCCATTGCCGATTTTACACAGGCCCTGAGTATAAACCCAGATTACAGTGAAGCATACAACCAACTGGCTCGTACCCTTGCCATGTGTCCTGATGCCAAACACCGAAACGGGGCCAAGGCTGTGGAGTATGCGCAAAAGGCATTGGAACTAAGCGTTAAAGCCGGATATCTTGACACTTTGGCGGCTGCACATGCCGAGCAGGGCCAATTCGAAGATGCCATAAGGGAGCAGGAAAAGGCTATCGACCTTTTGGCAGGAAAAGGCGGGGCGGAAAAACACCTGGCAGCGTACAGGGATCGTCTCAAATCCTATAAAGAACATAAGACCTGGCGAAAGGCACTGGTTGAGGTAGAAGATGAACCGGGAGGGGAAAAAGAGACCCCCGCCGGCGCGCAGGGTTTGACTCCTAAGATCTTTTCCTTGCAGGTTGGGGCCTTTAAATCGCATGAAAATGCAGAAAAGATGACTGCCAGGCTCAAAAAAAAGGGCTATCCAGCCCGGACAATTCCAATGCCCTACTCAGGGGGAAAGGTATTGCATACTGTTTTCTGCGGCACGTATGATACACTTGATCAGGCAAAGGCGGCGGCGGCAGCCCTTAAAAAAAATGAAAACATATCGTCAGGTATTCGAGCCATTGACACACCCTGATATTCCCTCATTTCTACCTTTCACATAATGTGAATAATGCCTTTTTTGCCCTTAAATGGGTGACCCCTTTTCATTGCGTCAATCTTGGAACTGCTCCGTGTCGCCATAGAGGGAAGGGCTTTTTCGCTGCTCGCGCTTGGAGGAAAACTATTTCGTCGTCTTCAGAGAGTTACCGATGACTTTCAGCGAGGCGGGAACCAAACGATGAAAATTATGCAGAAAACCCAGAATACCTTTGGGGGCGAGCAGCATGATAATAACCAGGATGATGCCTTGAATGATGAGGCTGATTTCAGCATATCTGGCCAATAGAAAGTATAAAAAGACAACGATAATCGTTCCCACAATCGGTCCCTCTTCAGTACCTTCCCCTCCTATAACGGTAGCGAGCATTATGGTGATTAGCCATTGTATACTGAAAGCGCTGACTGGCTCTATAAACCCTTGGTAAATGTAGAAGATTGCCCCGGCTATTCCGGTTACAAAGGCGGCGATAACAAAGGAATATAGCTTCAATTTGAAGACATTAACCCCGCAGCATGCCGCAGTGCTGTCATTGTCTCGAATTGCAGCCAACCCCGATCCCAGTTTTGACCGCAGGATATATCGCATAACCAGAATGGATACAATCCCGATAGCCAAGGCAAACCAATAAGTCTGCGACTGGGGAACCTCGGCTACACCGAGCACGGTATAGCCCCTACCCCCGCCGTCCAGCGCCCCGCCAACAGGCCTCCAGAGCAAAAATACAAATCGCAATATCTCCGGCACGACCAGCGTCCCGATGGCAAAATAGATGCCTTTCATCCGGAAGACAGGTATCGATATGAGCACCGCAAACAGGGCCGCCACGATTCCTCCGGGGATGATGCCCACATAATAAGGAAAACCCAGCCACGTCATCACCGTCATGGTATACCCTGCCAGCCCAATAAACGCCGCCGGGCACAGCGATATCAGTCCACTATAACCGGCCAGCAAATTCCACATGTTGGCCATGGCCAGGTATATGTAGAAGAGAAAAAGGTAGAGGAGCCATACCCGCGGCACCCCAATCACCGGGAAAAGAGCCAGCACCACCATGATCCCTATTATCGGGATCAATCCCCCTCGCAGATGATGAATAGCACCTTTCATGATTCCCCTAACGGCCAAATATGCCCCGCGGTATCACCGCCAATACCACCAGCACCATCGTATACGCAACAAGCATCTGAGCAGCAAGACCAAAAAAATGCCCGCCAAGCGTTTGGGCCAGACCAAATGCAATACCCCCTATAAAGGTCCCCGCAATGCTCCCTAAGCCTCCTAATACAACCACTCCCAGCGCTATGATCAGAAACGACATCCCCGATACCGGCGTAAACGGAAACGTCAATCCAAGAAATATCCCCGCTATGGCCGCCAGGGCCGTGGCGATGCCAAAGGTAAGGGCAAACACCTGATTTGTATTGATTCCCATCAGATGCGCCGCCCTCCAGTCTTGCGCAGCCGCTCGTATGGCCATCCCCAGATAGGTCCTCCTCAAAAATTCACGCAGGAAAAGCATTACTATGATGGCAACAATAAAATCAAGCAGATACACCAGCGGAACGCTTATGGGCCCCGCACTGAAACTCTCAAGGGCATAGCTCGTCGTCAACCCCCTGCACATGGGCGTCCAGATTAGTTGAAAGATGTTTTGCAATATGATCGAAATCCCAAAGGCGATTATCAATGTCGCGTCCATGGATATCTTAAAGGCACGGTTCAGAAGGTATTTCTGAATACCGAAACCAATCCCAAACAACAGCGGTATACCAACGATTAAGCTCAAAATAGGGTCTATCCCCACAACGCTCATGGCAACATACCCAAAGTAGCTGCCCAGAATCACCAGATCACCGTGGGCAATGTTTATCTCCTTCACAACACCAAAAATCAGCGAAAGACCCAGCGCAATCACCGCATACAATCCACCCAACAGAATCCCCATTACAATAGGCGTTGCTAAATCCGCTAATACGCTCATCTCCTCAACCCGTCCTCATCCCAATCAGGCACCAAAATAGGCCTTCTTGACTTTCTCCTCTTCCCGAAGATCCTCCACATCGCCGCTCAGGACAATACGGCCGGTTTCCAATATGTACGCCCTCTCCGCTTCCGAAAGGGTGCGCCTCACATTCTGCTCCACAAACACAATCGTAATACCCCTCAACCGTATTTCCTTAAGAACCTTATACAGCTCATTAACCACTAACGGCGCAAGACCTAGAGACATCTCATCCAAGAGCATCAGTTTCGGGTCCGACATTAACGCACACCCCACCGCCACCATCTGCTGCTCCCCCCCGCTCAGCGTCTTGGCAAGCTGATTCTTCCTCCTTTCCAATACGGGAAAATGCTCGTATACGGTCTCCAGGTTCTGCTCCCGTTTGGACCGGGCCCGATGATTGTAGGAGCCCATCTTGAGATTCTCGTACACGCTCATATCCGGAAAGATCCTCCTCCCTTCCGGAACCTGCGAGATCCCCAGCGCAACAATGCGAAAAGGGTCCAACAGCGTAATCTCCCTGCCCTCAAACACAACACTGCCTCTTGCAGGATGAATCATCCCCGATATGGTATTGAGCAGCGAAGACTTGCCCGATCCGTTGGCCCCGATAATGGCCACGATCCCGCCAGGCTTGATATCGATGGATATATCCCATAAAACCTGTAAACTGCCGTAAAATGTGTCAATATTAGTGACTCTCAGCAAGCTCTCTCCCGGCATCTCCGGACCCTTCCCCTCGCACCATTAACCAAAATAGGCCGTAATAACCCCTTTGTCTTCCATAACCTCCGCAGGCGTCCCTTCAGCTATTTTCGCCCCGTAATCAATTACCGTAATCCTGTCCACCGCCTCCATCATTACCTTCAGAACATGTTCAATCAATATGTAGGTTATGCCCATCGACCGAACTTCCTTCAGAATATCCAACAGTCGCGGAATCTCCTCCTCCGTTAACCCCGCAGCCACTTCGTCGATCAGAAGCACTTTCGGACCCGTGGCCAGCGCACGGGCCAATTCAAGCCTCTTCAACGTTATTGCCACCAGATCCTTCGCAGGCACGTCTTTCTTATCCGAAAGACCTACAAGATCAATTATCCTGTTCGCCTCAGCCGTCGCAGACCCCTTCCCAACTCCCTTCCCATACATCGCCGCAACCTCAATGTTTTCAAGCGCCGTTAGATTGGCAAAGGGCTGTGGAATCTGATAGGTCCGGGCTATCCCAAGATGGCATATGCTGTGCGGCGGAAGACCCGAGATATTATGCTCCTTAAACATTACCTTTCCCCAGTCCGGTTTATATTGACCGGAGATAATGTTTATGACGGTCGTCTTGCCAGCCCCGTTCGGGCCCATTAAACCGACGGCTTCGCCCTCTTGGACATCTATGCTTAAGTCGTTCACGGCGACCAGACCGCCGAACTTCTTGGTCACGCCGGCCATTGAAAGAATCGGTGTTACCATATCACCATCCTTCTTTCCCTTTATCTGTCCCTGTCCATCGGTAAGATATAAAAAGCAAGTGCCAACTGGGTTTCTTTGTCAACTCGGTTCAGGTAGGGGTGGACGTTCTATAGTTCGCATCCCATCACACAGGGCTTGGGCTGAGGTGTAGTCCAAGCCCTGTGTAAATTATTCATGCTTGTTTTAGTCGTAGGGCATGGGGAATATGAGTTCGGCAGTCGCCGGCATGTTTTTGTTATAGGAAAAGACTATCGGCGCCTCCCATTTCCATGGTTTATCGGTCTTCCGCCACTGGGCAAGGGCACACGGCATTGCGTAAAACTGTGTCCCTTTTTCAAACACAAAACGACCAATCAATGTGTTCACATCGGTCTCACTGATAGCTTTAAGAACCGCATCCGAGTCAAGCGTGCCTGCCCTCTCAATGGCATCAAACAGTACTTGTGCTACCCCATACTGATAACCCACGCCCTGGGTAAATGGTTCTTTTTTCGCTTTATACCATCTTTCTGCTAATGATTGTGGGGTTGTATCACCAATGCCGCGGGCATCTTTAATTGTGGGGGCCCAATAAACCTCCGCACCGACACCGTGGGGTAGGTCACCGCCCCAGGAAGATATATCACGATAGTGCATTGCTGCCCTTGTCGAGAAAACCAGCTTAGGTTTAAAGCCCAGCACATGACATTGCTTCCATAATATCCCAAAATGAGGACCTGGACAATTGCCCCAGAGTATCTCACAGCCATATTTCATCCACTCCTTAATGATGGGCGTGAAGTCAGTGGTCTGCAGAGGAAATATGCCAAATTGATCTTTGGCACGGTAGCAATCATAACCCTGCTTTGTTGCCGAGTCGGTAAATACCATGTACCAAGCCCTGCCGTCGGCGTCATCAAGGGCAAAGGCAGCCACTTTCTTGTTGGTTTTGCCGGCGTAAGCACCCAGGGCACCGAACCAAGTAGGCAACATCAAATATCCAGGATCACCATACCGAAAATCTCCCTCCTGCCGTGGAGCGGCTATGCCAGGACCATAAGTGAAGCTGTATTTCCATGTTGCCTTGGCTGACTGCTTCATAGCCATCCAGGATTCAAAAGGACCGACCCCGTAAACGGCTGGGATCTTATACTTGTCAGCCATCACAGCCGTACCCTGGCGCATCGTTGGCACCTCCAGACCCGGCCCAATGAAGTTTATCTTTTCCCGGAGAATCAGGTCTTCGGTAAGGGGCGCTACCTTGAGCGGGTCGCTCGCAGCATCGACGGTTATCCATCTAACGGGCAATTTCTTTCCATACTCCTTCACATATATTCCACCCTGTTTGTTGATATCCTCGAAAGCCGCTTTCACCCCCCATGCATTAAAACCGAAACCTGCATAAGGACCAGTATAAGATACAACATCCCCAATGCGAATCTCCTTGGGGACCTTTTCCGATAGCGCTGGTGTAGCACCAATCCATAAAATTACTGTTCCAACGATAGCAATTAACAAGGGCATTAATAAAAAAGCTTTCACCTCTTTTCTTAGGAAATGTTTCTTCTCTTTCATAGCTAATCCCTCCTTGTGTTTTTAGGTTAAAATATTTCTCCTTCTCAGGGCACCCATGATAGAGGCTCCTACAACATCCACCACTGCTATCCCTGCATCGAGGACCAGACCGGTTCCGGTCATGAAAGAAGTCGGGCGTTCCCGAGCACCTCAACACGGGTCGGCTCCTTCAGGAAGTTGCTGTTGACTATAACCGGATCCTTCAAAAATCCGAAGTCCTGCTCGATGCTACTTTGATTTCTGTAAAGCTCTAAAAGGGCAGTCGATCAATACGCCTATGGCGTCGCTTATTTATCTTTCGCGCTTTCAAGATTGTCGGGGGTTGCATATGTTATGGCCATTTAACATTGTGAACTTGTTGTAGAAGAAAATCATCTGATCTCATGAAAAAGGGGTGTTGAAAGTAAGGTTTTTATATAGGGAGTCAAGACTGCTCTTGACTCATGTTAGTGGTGCGGTAACAAAATATAGATAGATAAACAGCTTCTCATATTTGGGCGCATGATGTATTGCCCTCGAAAAAGACGGAATTTGACGAGCATAATAATACAAAAAAATAGGATAATCAACAACCTAAGATCCAATAGGCACATTGAAACCCTGAAATATTACCTTGGGATGAGTCAAAAGCAGACTTGACAACTGAAAGGGGGCCAAAGGTCGGAAGATTATTGGAAGCAAAAAAGCTATGAGCTTCGTGAACCAGCTTTCCCTTACGCTTCCTTTAAAGCCACTCCACCTGTGCAGGTTTCCGTGCGGTGAATCGAATATATTTTACATCAGGGTATCCGACAACAAAGGAGAATGGGACCTTGTGATCCCCGGGAATGTGCAGGGCCTCTCGCAGCTCTACCGATTCCTCCACGGCAAAGGCAAAAAATGAGCTGAAACAGGTCCCCAGACCAAGGGCCTCTGCCATGAGGACCATCTGCATAGCAGCAAGACCGGGGTCCACCTCAGGCGTGGTGGCACTCATCGGGTTAAAATGGCAGGCAACCACAGCAGGAGCCCGATAGAAAAGACGATCCACACCCTCTTGGGATGATTTCATGAGATTCCGCCAGCTCCCCACATAGTCCTTTCTCTATAATGCGCCTAACGCATACCGCGAAACAACTTCCACACAGAATGCATCTGTCCTCGTCAATATATATTCTTCTCATGTAAAGAAACTTTCTCCTGTCATAAAAGGGAGTCAAGCGTAGACCTGCCTCCTTTTATTGACCGATTTTCAATAGAAAAGTGGATGCCACTTATCAAACATGAGTCAAGCTTGGACTTGAGCCCTTTTCAATCGGCAGATCACCCTTTTCGGATTCGATAATTTCGTGTTTTTGCTCTTTTATCTCCAGGACGTTGCGATGAGGGGTCCGGTTAACGTGAAGTTGAAACAAATCCGGCCGGGAGTAATGCCCGGCCACGTCACAGCTGGCCTTAGCGGCAAAGATCTGCTCTTCAGAACAATCAGCAATGAGAATCTGCTCGCCTTCTGCCGGCCCGGCTATGATTTCGCCCTGAGGATCGATGATGCTGCTCTCACCGGGATACCCCCTGGTCACCCTCTCGGCCACCTCGCCGGTCCGCTCCTCTACAAATTTCTTGGCCACGCCGGTTACGTGCTCCGGCGATAGAAGGGAGCCCACATCGATCACATAGGCGGCGGCCTGAGAGGCGAAGGCCCGGGACAGTAACGAATGGCGGGACGTATCCGATCCAGGCCAGGCGGCAATGTGAATCTGTGTGCCCTGGTCCATGAGAGTGTAGCCGGGTAAGACCATGTTGTGCTCCCAACAGTTGAGGCCGCTGATCCGGCCGTAGGGCCTCTCATAGACCACAAGACTGCTGCCGTCCCCTTCTCCCCACGCGGTGCGTTCCCTGTGAGTGGGTTTAAGTTTGCGATGGCGGCCCAGGATCTTGCCATCGTTACCGATGAAGAGCAAAGTGCAGTAAACCGTGCCGCGAGAACGGGTGTCCCGCTCCGCCACGCCGATGACTACATCGATGTTGGCCCGGCGAACCGCGTCACATAGCTGCTCGGTGGTGGGACTGGGGATCTCCACGGCATTGGCAAGGTATTCGGGGGCTACTGCTTCAACGGTGGCACGCTCTCCCCAGACGTGGAACGGATAGCCTGGCAGCCAACACTCGCCGAATGCGGCCAGAGTTGCCCTCTCCGCGCCCGCCTCCCGAATAAGTTCACATGCCTTTTCTGTTGATGCTTCCCGGTCGAAATAGACTGGCGCGGCCTGTATCGCCGCCAGTCTGAATTGAGAATAAGTTGTCATTCCTACAACCTCCCCTACGCTTGCCCAGCGAATAAAAAAAAGGTAAAATCTACTTTTGACCGTTGCTCAGGATTTTAATGAGGCTTTAAACGTGCAGTCTAATATTTCTATATCCTATCATCTCATAGTTCAATTTATCAATACTACAGATGCCTGCAAAATTTTGCTGAATCTAAAAAATTGTCCGACAAAACTGAAGGCAGTATAGTCTTTAGTCTCAGCAAAGATGTAATCATCCTGTCGACTGCGATTCATGAAATAATACTATAAATCTTGATGTTGGTTTCTCACTAGTCCGGACATGAAGTATTCATTTTGAATCAGTTATCAACAGTCAAATATAGATTTGATCCCTTTATAACGGGTTTGACAGGTCTCAGAACGGGGCCGTACTGGTGCACAGGCTAGAGCCAAGCGAAAAAAGAGATTTTTTTGCCGGAGAGGTGTTTTCCCTCTTGACTCGCCCTCTAACGGGTGACCCCTTTACTTTATTCACTTTATGTCTTTCCACATAGTATCACAATGTGCTATTGTTCCTCTTAATTTTGGGCCGTAGTTTCTATAGAAATATTCATTAGTA
>CAZUHR010000111.1:0-9503 GCA_964620335.1 uncultured Desulfobacteraceae bacterium | reverse complement strand
GCACATTTTGAGGTGAGGGATCATGGGGCGCGTCTTTTTTATAGAAAAGAGAATTGTTGAATGTATAAATATGAATTTTACGATATGCCAACAGGGCAGGATGTCAAGCAAAAAAAGAGGTTTTAACAAAATTTAACCAAATTTTGATTTAATGCACAAAAATATGTGCATAGAAATATAAAATGCACAGAAAATTGTGCATTAAAGCTATCAAACACACAAAAATATGTGTCAATGCACAGAAAATTGTGCAAGGTAGCAGGGGTTAATTCGCGTGTAATGACAAATGCACAAAAATATGTGCAATAAAAAGGGGGTAAGGATGAACTTGACCCCTTTTTTTCGATACCCATAGCTTCTCCCAGTTTATCTGAGATTATAGGATTGCCCCTCTTTCCATTTTCCCTTGGGGATTTACTAAAAGTGGCCTAGTGACCCGATTCAATGCCGAAAAGGACTCGGGCGGCGAGTCCTATCAGGTAGGTTGAAGCGCAGGACACCACAATAATCAATACATTATGAATGACTTTCACTGATATCTTTTTGCCTGATAAGACCGCTATGAACAGTCCGGCAATCGAGACGATAATAATGGCAAAGGCAAAGGCAATCATCGCAGGAACCAATGGCTCGGCATTCCACATAATCCCTACAAAAAAAGGCAATATGATCGGTATCGTTCCGATTATAAAGAATGTGATAGTGGTTTTGACGGCCTCTATCGGGACAATCGCTTCTTCCGTGATTTTGATAGATTTTATCAGATTGGATACGATTTGGGTGTCGTCCCGTATGACATTCATCATATCGCTTACCATTTTACGGCCAATTCCATTTTCAAGAAGTGCATTTTCAAGTTCTTGTTTGAGCGTCGTAGGATGGATATCTTTTTTTATGCTCAATTCTTTGACTCTTCCCTCATAAAGGTCCTGATGCCCCTTTGCTGAGATATAAGAGATCGTCATGATCGCGACCATACCCCCGATTGTTGAGATTAATCCCGTTAATCCTATTATTAATGACGTTGCATGGACGGCAAGCAGGCCGATGACCAGTGCAAGCGTTTCAATGATTCCGGCCGTCATTCCGTGAATCGCCTCCTTAGCCTTCGCAACATATGAGCTTTTGTCTGCAATTTGTTCCATCATAAGCCATTCATGACCGATCTCTTCCCGTATGATATTGGCAATTTGTTTCTTTATTTTTTCATTATCCTTATAAATTTGGAGCAACTCAGAATATTCAAGAATCGCACTTCTTTCTTTGTGCTCCATATAATGAATAAATATGGTGAACGGAATGATAAGCGAAAGAAGCTTCATTAAAAAAATTTCAAATTTAAGGAAAATGGAAATCTGGAATGAAACATTATAGGTCTGGTGAGCAACGTTATTCCAGACAGTTGCATGCCCCCGCTCCATTTTTCCGATCTTAACGATGGCGTTTTTCTGATCGGCATCGTTATATCTATTCGCGATAAATTGATATAAATGGTCGGCAATGATTTCTGATTTCCAGAATGTGCGCAACATGCCCATTGTTCCCCTTGTTCCCATTGGCCTCTTTCCTGTAGTCATTTTTTGTCAGCCTTAGGTCTTAATCAAAGCAATATTTTCCAGAAAATATCAAGATTAATCATTACTGTAAACGGGTCAGTATTTCCTGTCCAGGCATTCTTGGGCCTGTCAGGAGGTGGATAGGCAAATTCTGATTTAATGCACAAAAATATGTGCATAAAAATATTAAATGCACAGAAAATTGTGCAAGAGTATATTTATGGGTCATCTAGTTATTTTTTAACCCATAAGAAAATTTGGAACATCGATATTTGGTGAATATTCCCTACCGGGCCGCAAGCCAATATCTGTCTTCATCCACGACCAGCTTCTTTTGCTCAACGAACCGGTCAAGGTGCCGGATGAGATCCTCGCCGCTATCTGGCTGGTATCCCATTCCCGAAAGGATGATAATTTTTGGGGTCTGCTCGCAAAAATCACCAATGAATTTCTGCACGAGTTCATGCCGAGTCAAAGCCACGGTTTGCAGCTGTCCCTTCAGCCATTCGAATATGATCTTTTCCTTCCTCTTCTCCAGGTTGCGCTTCATAAAGTGGGTTATGTCGGCCGGCTCATCCGCCGACTTTAATATCTCTCTGCCAAGTTCAATTGCGCTTTTAAGGATCAATATACCAATAACTGCGGATGCAGCCGCATCGGCATAATACAGCCGGGGAACTGACCAGACGTCGGCCAAAAATGAGAGAAGTATTCCGGCGCAAACCATCAGAGAGGTCAGGAAGTGATTACGCGAATCAGCAGCCTGGCAAAGAATAGCCAAATTACTGCTACGCTGTCCTACCATGTATTGATACGATGACAGCCCAAGCATGACTAAACCGCAAATCGCGGAAACGACAAAGGCAAAAAGCCCTTCAGTTATAGGGCCCGGATGAGCAACCTTTTCGTAGGCGGCCAGGGCTACCCCTCCGACCGAAACAAACATGGTTATCAAGATGAAGATGGAGACCAGCCTTTCCTTGTCATATTTAATTCCCACCCACACAAGAAAAGACGACAGTGTATCAACGGTGTTGTCGATTCCGTCAGCGATCAGTCCGGCAGAGTTCGACAAAAGGCCAAAGCCCAGCTTTAAAATACTGAGGACAACATGGACCCATAAGGAGATGAGGGATGCAGTGGACGCGGAGAAGAGCCACCTCATGAACTCCGGGATGTACATCTGCATGTGCCCTGATAATTCTCTACCGCTGGGCGTTAGAAAGTATTTCCCTTCCCTCTCTTCCACCACCCCCAGGTCTTTGGCCTTCTCAAGATCTTGCTCCAGGTAAAGTTGAGCCTTACCGGTTTTCCGACCACTTTTTGCGCTCATTCCCATGCGCTGGAGAATATCCCGCAGCTCGGAGCGAGTAAGGGGCTGGTTCAGGAGTTCCAGCAAAAGTGCCCTGAAAGTACCTCTGAAAGCTCTTATCACCTGGTGCATCTCCCGGGAGTTCCGCCAGTGCACAGTAGGCTGGCGCCTGTGTCTGAAAGGTGATAAACCGCTTTCTGAGTTGGTTATAGGCTGCTCTATATCTGTTTTCATTGTCTGCAAAGATTATACGTAATTAAGGCTATTACGGCTTTTACAAAAATGGATACCCTGTACTGAAGCTGGATGAACCCACTAGAGCAGGCCTGCGCCAAAGCTGAGGCCAGTCTGGTAGTTCCTCATATCCTAGCGCTGAACTGACACGCGGTCGGAGCATAGCACACAGTATAGGAACCGTGAGAAAGGTAATTGTAGCCTGTCACAAAAGGTCGAAACAGCGCATTTATAGCCCGTCGTTTTTAGTGAGGTATTATATTTTACCGGTAGGCGTCTTTGCGATGCCTTATTCTTAAAATAAGAGCTGTGTCTCCAATGATTGAGAATACTACTCTAAAATCACCGACCCGAAATTTTCTCAAACCCGAGAACTTACCTGTTAGCACCGGAAAAGTCTCCGCTTTTCCGGGAAGTTCATCTTCAATTTTATTCAATATTTTAATTGCCTGTTCCTTGTCTATCTTCTTTAGATCACGTGCAACCGATTTTTTGAAGGCAATTTTATAATTCAAGTTCTTTCCTCATGTCCTTAATGGAAATAATCGGATCAGCCGTATCATGCAAACGATCATAAGCAACCTGCAAATCAGCAATTTCAGATAAATAGGCCTCCAAAGCTTTTTGAACATGAAACGATTTGGACCGTTCTGTTTCTTTTGCAATTTCAGATAGTTTTAAGGCAAGTTCGTCGGTGACTCTTATTGATAATGCTTTACTCATACATAACCTCCAATGTATTTATTTGTAATACATTGTAAGTATAAATCAGATGTTTAGCAAGCTTTTTTACGGACGTAAAATTGTCGGCTACTTGATATATAACTTCCATAAAAATCTGAATGACTCCGCCGATGCATAAGTTTCTTGGTTTTTTATGGACGTGCCTCTCATACTCTGAACAGGCCGGTGAATCCTATGGGATAGGGGAAGTGAATTATTGAATTGACATGGAATATATCGAAATAGTAACCAGGTTTATAATAACACCAAATACCATCCATGAAGGTTAGATAATGCAATTATTAGTATCTCACCATATCAGCCATCTTGACAATTTGGGCAAATCATGAACCCGGCCACGATATTTAAACCTTTTCAAGTGAAATAGGTTTGGCATGCGGTCCTTTAATTATATTACGAGTAAACAATGATTAGCAAGAAGTCAGAAACACCTGACAATCAAGAGCTGCGAAGACTGGCCGAAGAGCTCGTGAACGAACAAAGCACCATGACCCTGGCTACCGCCAAGGAAAATGTGGCGTGGACGGCTCCGGTTTACTATGTCTTTTATAAATCTTGCTTCTACTTCTTTTCTGAACCCGATTCCAGGCACATAGTGGAGTCTATGGAAAGCGGCCAGGCTGCTTCGGCCATCTACGCTCATGCCAGCAAATGGCAGGAGATACGGGGAATACAGATGTCCGGCAGTATTGAAATAGTACCTGCCGGCCTTTCATCCATTGGTGCCCTCAGAGAATACCTCAAAAAATTCCCCTTTACGAAAGAATTCTTCATTCCCCGACAGAAACCGGACCTGGCGGCCTTCGCAGATCGTTTCAAAGTGAGGCTTTACAGATTCAAACCCGGTCTCGTTTATTATATGGACAACAGCATACGTTTCGGTTTCAGGGAAAGTGTCATTTTTAAGTAGCAACCGGGTACTTGAGGAAAGTGGCATTGCCGGAAAGGTTTTTGAAACAGTCCTGCCATCGCTTATGAACATTACAAAGCCATTCAATCCGGATTAATGGATACCCTTTATTCATCAAAGGCCGATAGCGCTCTTTTTACGATCTCTTCACCCCATTACTGCACAAAATGCCCGGCCTCAGGATGTTATTGCGGCAATGGAGTATAAGCCAGCCTTTATTTAGCATCTTGTTTTTTGGGAATTTTAGATTCACAAGGAACCTTTGTTTGACAAAGACCGCAGCCATATCCATCAAAGGCATAGTTTGATATCACATAATCCTTGGTAGCTTGATAAAGGTGTTTGTGGCACAATTCCTTATTTTTTCCAGCTTCTGTGATAGCTCCGACAGGGCATCTCGATATGCACTTCCCACAAACGCCTTGAGTAAAAAAGAGACAGTACTCGTGGTGATCTGTATAAGGTCTGGGCGTAGGTGAAACCGAAATTCGGGCAATTACGGAACCTGTACGCATAGCCTTACCTACGGGAGTGATAAGCCCATCACAAAGGCCGAATGTTCCAAGTCCTGAAACATATGCTGCATGGCGCTCAGACCAGGTAGAAGCATATCCATACTTTGGTGAGATTCTTATGCCAAATTGGGGAGTGAGTACAGGGGCGACTGCCCTGTATCCCGCCGACTCCAAAGATGCCACTACATGTTTTCGGAGAATTTCATTGGTCTTTTCACCGAAAATACGGCCTCTTGCCCATCTTTCAGCAGGATAAAATTCTTCCTTTCGGTTATCGACCTTAGTGGCATTATTATGTGGTAGAATCCAGCTAATGACCGTTAATTCCTCAGGCTTTATGCTGAGATCCCTGAAAGTAACAACAAATATTTCAAAAGGTGTTAAATGGAAGGGCCCTATATGTTCTTTAAAAGCCTCGTATAAAGGATCATCTCCTCTTGAAAACCCTACCAGTGGCACTTCAAAGGCCTTATCATTGTTTTGATTTTTTAGTGTGTTTTTAGGCGAAGTTTCAATGAAATCTTTAATTATTCTTTCTATCCATATTGCATTCTCTCTAGATTTATCTGTATGCACAGCTTCACCTCTTCTGATAGGTTTTTATGCTTATAACACTATCATTAAAAAATAAAAAATCAGCCATCCTTTACCTCCTTACTTTTTATCAGTTCTTGCTGCCGGGGATTGGATCGCTGGAATCCCTCTCAGCCACGGCCTTCTTAAAGCCGACCTCCTCGGCTCGCTGCTTGAACCAGATTCCCTCCGGGCTGTGCCTTGCGATGCCGTCAAAAACGGTGGCAATCATCTGGGTGTTGGCAAGACCCATATTCTCATAGGCCTGGTTGACCATCATCTTCATCATCATTAACTGGTTCTTGGGAACCCCCTTGATGCGGTCCACCAGCAGGCCGACTTCCCCGTCCAGGTCCTTTAGCGGAATCGCCTTGTATATGAGTCCCATGCGTTCCGCTTCCGCACCCGTCACCAGATCCCCTGTAAAAAGCATCCTCTTCGCCCTCTCCGCGCCGATCCTGTAAACCCACATGGCCGTGGTGGGACATCCCCAGACCCTCGCGGGCGGATACCCGATTCTCGCCTTCTCGTTCATTATTATTATGTCGCAACAAAGTGCGATATCGCTTCCGCCCGCCACCGCGTCACCTTGTATGCGGCCTATGACAGGCTTATGGCAACGCCATATGGACATGAACTGTTTTGTACAATAACCCATGAAGCGATAGTCGATCATCGGGTCCCAGGGCATGTCCTGTATGCCCGGGTTGACGCCCGGCGATTCGGCATATTCCTTGAGATCGTATCCGCCGCAAAAGCCGCATCCGGCACCGGTCAGCACTACCACGTGGACTGTGTCGTCTTGGTTCGCATAGGCAAATGCCGCCGCAATGTCGTCGGGCATGGATTGATTGATTGCATTGAAGCGCTCCGGGCGGTTAAGCGTAATCATCGCGACCCGGTCCTCTGCTTCATAGGTAACGGTATTGAAATCCATATTCGACCTCCCATTATTTGGGCAACAGCCCGCCAAGGGCTTCCCTCTATTTCAGCCGGCGAAGTATTCGCTTCAATGCCACTTGCGCTCGCGTTAGGGGAGTAATCCTGCCGCCTTCAAGCCGAACCCTGACGTCAACATAGAACCTGGACAAGGATCTCAACGTCAGTTTGAACAGTTCATCCCGGCCATCGGTTTTGCCGCGACAGATATGGTGATGACATCCAATGGCAACAGCTTGAACTGGCACGAGCATTTGGATCTTCGAAAGATCATCTAAATCCAGGCCTTTTTGCGATGACTCAATGTGCATTGCAGCCGCGCGCACGTCATGCCTGTCCCTTGCATATTCCTCATAGCGCATTGCGATGAGCTTTTTCCAGTCCCGAAGATGCCTGGCCTTGACACCCAAGCTCCTCAAGTGGTCCACGTATGCCTTGGGCACTCTTTTGTTCAGATCAGCCAGATAGTCGCGGAACTCCCGCGCAACCCGCAGATCCGGCGCCTCGAGTACAAGCATGATTAGGACAAGAGACGCGATAACCAGCTCATTAAAGATCCTGTCCTGCTCAGTCTGACTCAACTTCTCAAAGTTTGCCAATCGCCGGAATTGTTTGTCTCTAAACAGAAGGAATGCGGAACTCGCGGCGGCCTCCGCCAGAGCTGCAGCCGTATAGCCAGCCATCTGATCGAGTGACTCAAATTGTGGTTTATTCATAGTCATGTAATTGAAAGCGTGCAGTTCCTCACATAAGGGCGGCTCTTACAAGGCAAGGCCGGTTTTTGGCCCGAATCTGCATCTTCCCTGATTTCGTTACTGACCCAAACCCCAATTAGGGAGCTGTTAGCGATCAGCTTTCAACAGTTGGTTTATAGCCTTATTTACCACAACATTTTTTATACTTCTTACCGCTTCCACATGGGCAGGGCTCATTGCGACCAACTTTCTTTTCGGCTATCTTTGGTTTTGGTGTATTCAATAATATTTCTAAATCGGTAATATCCTCTTGTTTATCTGGTTCCAATCCAATTGTATATTTCCAACCGTTTTCTTCAAATATTGATGCTACTTCTTTCAATCTTTCTTCTGTTTGTACCTTAACAACAGCGGGCTTCTTTTCAGTGCCTAATTTTGCTGTTTTTTTACCATTGAAAATTTTTTTCATCTTGTCACCATTAAAAATAATATTGGATTCATCTATCGTATAACGCTCCGGTGAGCGGCAAGGTTTACCGAGTCCGCTCCACTGGCTGGTTGATTGGCGTTTTGACTCGAGATTTGCCGCAGAACGTAGTCAATGATACAGTCACAGCAGGAAACTCCCGAAGCAGTTGGTTATCAACGGTAACCAAAGGTACTTTAAGATCATTTGCAGCAGCGATGAACTCACAATCATAGGCAGAGCATTTGCTTTCTGATGCAAGCCGCAGGACTTCATATGATGAGACCTCATATTCTCGCTCCATCATTAATTCCAACGCACTATTCATAATGCCTTGAGCATGCTCTAGGCTGATGATATTTTTTCGTATATAAAGAACCAGCACCTTTCGCAGTTCACTGCGCCAGATAATCGGAGCCGCCCACTCACTGTCTTTTCTCAGAGCACCTTCGGCGAGCATGGATCGCTCGCTTGAAAGGAAGAGATAGCCAATAACATTCGTATCAACAACAATCATAGCCGTCCTTCTGTTTTTGCCTGATTGAATTCATCATTGCTAATTGGATGCTTGGCGGTCAATTCTCGCAGGTGGCGAGCACTCTCAAGGATCTTTTCAGGGGCTATTCGACGACTAGTTACCGCGTGCTCAATGCATACGATAATCTCACTATTAATAGACCTCCTGTTGATCTCCGCAACTGCCTTCAGCCGATCATAAAGATCATCAGGTATATTCTTTACTGTCACCGTTGCCATATCAAGCACCTCCAGCGGTTCCAATTTGATACCATTATGAAATCACCCGGGTTTATTGTCAAGCCCAAAATTTTATTATCAGCCAGCCAACGTAAAGCGTCCCGCTTTAGGTGACATGGTTGGGCCCCAGAATTATCACTTGACAGTAGGCATCCATAGCTGTACATTAAATTGTACAGGAGGTCGTCCTATGGAAGCCACAACTTACACAGCAGTTCGACAGAATTTGGCAAAAACAATGGAGAAGGTCTGCAAAGACCATTCACCTGTCATCGTAACTCGGAAAAAAAGCGGCTCCGTGATCATCATGTCGCTCGAGGACTACGAGGCTTTGGAAGAAACAGCGTATCTGCTACGCTCCCCTAAAAACACCAGGCGTCTGATCGAGTCGATTGCCCAGCTTGAAGATGGTAAAGGCACCGAAAGGAGTCTGATCGAGTGAAAATCATCTTCTCCGAACACGCTTGGGAGGATTATCACTATTGGCAGCGCACCGACAAGAAAATCCTCCTGCGAATCAACGGATTAATAAAAGAGATCATACGCACTCCTTTTCAAGGCACTGGAAAGCCCGAGCCTTTGAAGCACGCTCTTTCCGGCTACTGGTCCCGTCGAATCAACGATGAGCACCGAATCGTTTATAAAGTCGCAGAAGAAGCCATTCACATAGCGCAGCTGCGCTACCACTATTAAAAGTCCTTTGGGACCCAACGTATTATATTTATGTATATTATTTGATTCAATACACTTTAAATATAAGTTAGCATGGCATATAAGAAAAAACATATAGAGGGGAAATTTCA
>CAZUHR010000110.1:0-9556 GCA_964620335.1 uncultured Desulfobacteraceae bacterium | reverse complement strand
GTCCAGGCAATCGCTTTCATGAGGCAATTTGTCTTATCGTCTGCAAAACAAAGCCAGGAAGGAGAAGAAATTGACGTAACACCGTTTTTGTTTAACCCGCAAGCCAGCCGGAGTCCTTCAGAGTTTGAAGTCCTGTTCATCCAGGACGGCATTAGGTATCAGTATGGTTTTGCCGCCAATTCTGAAAGAGTAACAGGAGAATGGTTGTTTGCCTATCCTGAAGGCAGGGCGCAAAAATGGTTTGAACGCAACTACGATCCCGAGACCCACAAAGATATCTGGTACTTTGGTCCTAAATTTAGCGGCAGCCGTAAGGTATGGCAGGAGGCCACCCGCGGCAACGCGCTTTTTCTTTCAACCGCGATTCAGTTAAACAATGAACAGCTTAAGCCGGTATTCAACTGGTTTGACCAAAAGCTGGTCGTGATTGGTCAAAGAGAAAGTGTCCATCCTGGATTCAGTATTAGCGAATGTGAAGAAGCGGAGAATAAAAAGAAACTTCTCAAGTTCATGAATGCTGCTGATTTGTCGATCGCTGATATCTTACTGGAGAAGAAAGAGTTTTCTCCGGACGATCTTCCTGATGAAATACCTCAGAACCTTAAGGATGAAATTGCCCAGGATCTTAAAGGTAAGAAACTTACCTGGGTATTTTTCATGCATCCATCTTCTGATAACGGTGAAGACGTGGCCCTTGATTTGGATGAAGAGTCGGCAGGAACGCGCAAGCTTTTTGCCCTGGCCGGTCCATGGTTGGATGTCCTGGACAAGGGACTTGTTTTTTTTATAGATGAACTGGATACAAGCCTGCATCCACTCCTTGTGCGATTCCTTTTGAGCCTGCTCCACAATCCCGAAACAAACCGACACAACGCCCAATTGATTTTTGCGACCCATGATACCACGGTACTCGATCAAACGCTTATGAGGCGGGACCAGGTATGGTTTGTTGAAAAGGATGAGGAAAACGCCACTCGACTTTATCCGCTATCGGATTATAAGCCTCGCAAAGGAGAGGCCCTCCAAAAAGGCTATTTATATGGCAGATACGGCGCGTTACCCTTTGCAGGCGAATTGAGGTTTTGATGGGTACGGACAACCTGTTTCACAAGAGAAAGGAGCGTAAAGCCGAGTTATTACGTCGCCGGCGGGCGATGAAGGAACCATACGATGTAATACTTATTGTCTGTGAAGGGGAAAAAACCGAACCAAATTATTTTACTGAATTGAAAAAAGCCTTCCGGTTGAGCAATGCCAACGTGAGGGTTTGCGGTCATGGATCTGATCCTCTTAGCGTTGTGAATTTCGCTATTGAAACTTTTCGACGGGAACCAGAATTTGATCGTGTCTATTGCGTCTTTGATCGCGATAGGCATCCAAGGTATGATGAGGCCCTTGATAAGGTGCGCCGGACCCGGCTGGGCAAAGGAAGTAAAATATTCGCCATGCCTTCGGTTCCCTGTTTTGAATTTTGGCTGTTACTACACTTTATATATACTACCAGACCGTTTGATTCCCCTTCCGGTGATTCCATCTGTTCCAGGGTTATCGAAGAATTGAAAAAACACCTTCCTGAATACCAAAAAGGAGACCAGAATATTTTTAACAAAATACAGGATCGTCTGGATAACGCCATTACAAATGCCAGCCGTGTCCAACAATTCCATCAAACTTCCGGGACCGACAACCCATCCACTAAAATGCATTCTATGGTGGAATATTTGCGGGATTTGAAGAATCAATAAAAGAAACCGAAGTTGCTCGGGCGCAGATGAAAGGGTACTCCCAAAAAAAAATAACAATGGACTGCTCCTCGGTCGCATTTGGGACTATGGGGAGGATTCAACAAGAAAAAGGCGGGATGTTTGTTGGATTGGCAATTGTGGAATGATATTTCTGAGGTACTAAAGATGAAGCGTTTTAGGGGTATATATAAAAATCGCAAATTAAAATAATGCCATCGTTTTTCCCGTTTGTCATGCCTTAGAAGATAAAATATTGTTTATGGAAAAAATGAGTTCAGAAAACCCCAAAAGACCACTTCAGCATGATGTTGGAGATCGTGCAGTCAATGTATTTAAATACAAATGCCCTCGAAGTTGGGTTTTTAATGAAGCTCAAAGAGATTACGGATGGGATATTTCTGTTACTATAAGCAAGCATAATCAAGTGACAGAAGATTTTTTGGCTCAACTGAAAGGATCAGATAAACCCAATTATATTGAAAATGAAAGTATAGTCAGCTTTGAATTGAAAGTAACAACTGTCAACTGGCTTTTGCATAAAGCGATGCCCTCAATGCTATGTGTCTGTGATACAGGACAGAAAGGTGAGCCAGTCTATTATGTCTGGCTTCAGGAAGACATCATCAGGATTGTAAAAAAGGACTCAAATTGGAAGGTTCAGCGCTATTTGACTTTTCATATACCGGTTACACAGGTTTTAGACGAAAGCGCGCATGCGAATATTGAAGAATATGTCGCGAATTTTCACAAAGACCTGAAGATAAAAACAGCGATTGGGGATGTACTAGGCCCAAGCTTCGGTTTTGAAGGGGCAAGGAACTTATTAGCCTTTACCGATGAATCAAGACCGATTGTTTTAAGAAAAATATCCTCCGTCATGTCAGATAGTGGAATAATTGATGTAACACAGCAACAAGATGAGACAATTATTAGCCCTTTATCTGAGGAGGATCGAAAGAGATTTAAAAAAATTGTGAAATCATCAACAGCACTAGATAGCTTTTTAGACGAGGAAGCGCGGAAAATTCTCAATGAATTGGAACCTGAAATAGAAAGGGCATCCGACACTATAAAAGCACGGTTTTTTAATAATAAAGGAGTATTAGCTCTTCATCACAGGGATTTTGAAACCTCTCTATCATTCTTTCAAAAGGCCCAAAACTTAAGGCCAGAGGAACCAAAATATGTTACGAACTCGCTCTTGACCGAGTTTCTCATTATTTCGTCTGATAGTGACGGTGAATGCATCAAGTTGGGAAATAGCTGGATAAAGAAGCTGGATGCTGTGCTGTCAAAAAACGAAGATTACAACAATGCCATCCGTTTAAAAGCAACTTGGTTGGCTACCACTAAAGGCGCGGAGGCAGCCGAAGAGTACCTTCGAGGAAAAAAGATCTGGGAAGAGGAACCTTTGGCTACCCGATGTGAGTTAGCCGAAATTTACAAAGATGAAGCAAATTGGGATAAAGCCTTAGAGGTGCTCTCTGAATTAGAAGAAACGAGTGAACGGCTGAACTGGTCTTATTGGGGGTTGAAAGGAAGCATCTTCTTACAGAAAGCTTTCGGAAATAAGAGTCGTCGGTCAAGTTTTGTTGTGTACGGACCGGGCCCCAGCCAACTGGATCTTGCATCTTTAAGAGAAGCGGAGCGGTGCCTTATCAAATGCTGTAAGAATTTCGCCATGATTGGTTTTCCGTTGATTTCCAGCATGGCAGTTGTCAATCTTACAATTGTCCAACGAATATTAGGAAATACTGAGGACTCCAGAAATTTCTGCAAGTCTTTTCTCATACAACACCCTAATGATCCAGTGGTTGCAGGAGCTTTTGCAGGTTGCGCAACATCAAAGGATGAGCTGGCATTGAAATTGAATGTGAAGTATTCACGAATAGCTTATAAAGCAAATCCAGCAAATAAAACGGCCTATCAAAATTACCTGATTTCTTTATACATGACAGAAGATTACGAGGCACTCCTTGAATTAGTTTCGTTTCGACAAACTAATGGATTTTCAGACGAGCACGAAAAATCGCTTAGTCTGTCCCTTGGAGCAATTTCCCTGAACGAAATAGGTGAACAAGACAAGGCCCTAAAGCAAATTTCATTCATGAAGAAGATCCCAGAGATGTTTGAAGATGCAACTGTTGCAGAAGCAGTTATATCCAGAAATAATGGTGCTTCCAATGAGGATATTATAGGTATTTATAGAGAAGCATTAAAAATGTACCCAGACAGTCAGGTTTTGCTCACCCACTTCATTCATCATCTGGACTCTTCAAGTTCAGGTGATGCAGAGGAACTTGCCTTTTGCATAGAAAAAATTGCTGAGCTGAGACAATTACTTCCTGTTGAAATATATGAGTTGGGTCGTTGTTATCTGACATTAACTGAGTATGAGAAGGCTTTCGACGTATTTAAGAGTGGTAAAAAGAGATATCCCAATGAAATCAGATTCATATATGGACAGGCTATGGCACTTTCATATATTGGGGACGAAGAGGGAGTCTATAAAGCCTTGAAAAAGTACCTTGCTTTTGGGAAAAAGGATTATAATGTTTTGAGGAATTTGGCCTTTTCATCCATGGAAACAGGAAGGCTGGATGAGGCAGTATCGATTTTCCAAAGGGCAGTAGTCAAAGCACAAAACGATAGTGAACGTGCTGAGTTGCACTGCCAACTTTGGGAACTGAAAAGGAAAGGAGACAGCCCTCCAAAAGATATTTTACGACACGTGATAAAATTTGGAGAAATTGTCGGCGATGATCCAGCAAGGGAAGCACAGTTTTTAATGATGGCTCTTCTTAGCCCTGTTCCAAAAGAGACAGATAGTGAAATAGAAGAATGGAATGACAATATCAGAAAGCGTTTGAAACAGTTTTCACAAGACCATCCTCGATTTCCTCAATTCCGCTCATTCAAGATTCCTGCAGATATCCCGGACGAAGAGAAAGGGTCACATATCTTAGCTCAAATAGCAGAGGTGATGCTTCCATATCATCTTGCAGCTGTGCCTTTGATAATTTCAAGCCGAGTTGTACCGTACCCGCTGTCTTTTAGGGCATCATTGCTGCCTGGAGTGAACTCAACCTTCGACTATTGGACCCATTGTGTGTCTTCTAAAGAATTTTCTTATGGAGTACATATTTGGTACGATTTTAACCCAATGGATTCCGAGCTTAGGTGTCTATCAAAACGTAATGAAGTGTGTGTTGATCTATCCGGCCTTCTAACCCTTGCAGAGTTATGCCTCCTCGATCTTTTGCCTGAGCATTTTAGTTTAATCATAATAGCTCGTGGAACCAAAAGAGCGATTGACCACGAATTATTTCGTTTGCAAGGTCCTCATCCCATTGCCAAAGCAATCGAAAAATGGAGGCTTAAATACCGATCATCTATTAGAATCAGGAGTGTTGCAGAAGACGATGAGTCAATAATTGATGATATTGGGTACAAACAGGGCGAGGGTGGAATATTTTTTCAAACTGAAAGACCGATCAATAAATTAATTGGAGACGGTATTGGGGAAAGCGCTATCCTTGCACGTGAATTGGGCGTTACTCTATATTCTGATGAATCCATAATACGAAGAGAGGCCCTTGGAAAATATAAGGTTAAGTCATTTTGCACAATTTCTCTACTAAAACAGTTGCGAATTGAGGGACGCTTTCCAGAGAGGAAAGAGGCCACTATGCTCTGTGAAATGATACGAAAAAATTTTAGAGTTGTTCCTTTTAATAAGGACCAGCTTAACTGCTGTCTTGATGACTTGATCCAAAAGTCAAAAGAAAAAGACGGAAGTATTCCAACAAAGGAGCTTCTATTAGCAGATAGCGATATGGGAACTATGTTGAGGCAATTTGGAGATCCCTTTTTCAATGAGGTATGGCTGGCGCAAGTTGCAATCCCATGGTGGTTATCTTTATTGAAAAACAATAAATTACATAATGATGTTCTTGTCGAGTGTATGGAGTATCCCTGTTATGCTTTGTCTATGCATACTACGAGTGGAGTCATAGGTGGGATCAACAGGCATGAACAGGAGGATCGACTTGCCCACCTTTTGGGATATTTTCTGGTAGAAAGTTATGGAATTAATAATAGACTGATCACTGAAGCTTGGTCAGCCATAAAATCATGTTGCTCTAGGATCTTCCATCATGACGAAAGAAAATACGAAAAGACTCTTTTTGGTTTTTTACCAAAATGGGCTCTTGAAGAGGTCAGCAAAATGGAATCTACGGATGATGACAGGTCATCCCGGATCATAATGGTCACCAGCCATCTTCCCGAAGAAGATCGTTTAAAAATCGAGTCGGCTATAATGAGGTTGAATCCTTCTTTTCTAAGGCAAAATTAAAAAAGAGATAGCTTGCTAATCTTTCGAAATAATAAGCTATGAGCCATAGGCTGGTTCAGTAATCCTGACTGAAAGATTTTAAGAATATAAATTCTTCATATGTACGCGGCAAAAGCAGAGGCTCATTAGTAAGGGAGAGACAATATGAGTAACAACATACGTTGGGCACTGGATAACGCGAATCCATTTTCAAAGATGAAGATGGAATTAATCGGTGGGGAAAGCAAGACGAGCACGACAACAGGCTGATTTGAATAGACAGCCGTAAACAGAAGCAAACCGCAAGACTATGATTGAGCGTAATTTTGATATAGCTTTCATAGCGGATATGGCGCTTAGGGAAAAGCAGATTCAGCAGAATTATCGGCCGATTATTGCGGTACACAAGTGGTTTGCGCGTCGGCCGGGGACCCTTTTTCGTGGGTTGTTGTTATCAGAATTTGTTGAAAAGCCGTTGAATGAATCCTTCTATGAGTCAAATGATTTAAATGGAATAAGGATTGCTGACCCTTTCATGGGTGGTGGTACGCCGTTGTTAGAGGCCAACCGGGTTGGCTGTGAAGTGATAGGATATGATATCAATCCGATGTCATATTGGATCGTTAAACAGGAATTGGAGCATCTGGATCTAAACGCTTATGCCGAAGCAGCCCAGGAATTAAGGTCGTTGCTTGAAAAGCAAATCGGTCATCTGTATCGCACGCACTGTGGATATTGTGGATCACCGGATGCCCATGTGAAGTATTTTCTATGGGTCAAGGTCCAGGCATGCGCAGAATGTGGAAAAGAAATCGATCTTTTTCCTGGCTACCTGATCTCTCAGGATCGGAGGCATCCAAAAAATGTTTTTATTTGTCCAAAATGTGGGGGACTGACAGAAACCAAAAGCCAAAAAGACCCTGGAGATTGTTTTCATTGTGGAGCAAGGCTCAGGAAAGCCGGTCCTGCAGGACGAAACCAATGTAATTGCCCGCACTGTGGTAAGCTGAACACCTACCCAAGGGGCGATTCAGGTCCCCCCCAACACCGGCTATTTGCAATTGAGTACTATTGCCCTTCTTGCAAGCCAAGTCACAAGGGGCGATTTTTTAAAACGCCGGACGTTGAAGACCTGGCAAGGGTCAAAGAGTCTGAAGATCAATGGAAAAAAATGCGCTCCCGGTTTATTCCGGAAGATGAGATCCCACATGGTGATGAAACAAACAGGCTGCACCGTTGGGGTTACAGGCATTATTCTGAGATGTTCAACTTAAGACAAAAGGTCGGGTTAGAACTGAGTTGCCGGATTATTGACAGGCAAAAAAACAAAAGAGTCCGTAATGCCCTAGCAACAAATCTTTCAGACCTTCTCCGATATCAGAACATGCTTTGCCGTTATGACACCATGGCGCTTAAATCATTAGATATTTTTTCCGTGCACGGGTTTCCCGTTGGGCTGATTCAGTGTGAATCGAATTTTCTGGGGATTCACAGCAAGGAAAAGGGAATCAACGTTGGTTCGGGAGGCTGGAGCAATATCATTGATAAATTTGTGAGGGCTAAGGAATATTGCGATGTTCCATTTGAGATCCGTCAACAGGCAGGGAAAAAAGTTCGAGTAGTAATTAAAGGTGAATGGATCGGCGACAGGGGTAACGGACTGGGACGAGTACCAAGAAAGGTGGAAATCGTTTGCAAAGATGCTGCTAAAAGAAAGATCGCGGAAAATAGTCTGGATGGTGTGTTCACCGATCCGCCCTATTTTGGCAATGTTCAGTACGCGGAATTAATGGACTTTTGTTATGTCTGGCTGCGCCGAATGCTTGGCAAAGAGATAAGGGAATTTAGGGCTCCCACAACTCGAAATACTGAAGAACTTACTGGTAACGAGAATATGGGGAGGGATATAACCCACTTTACAGAAGGGCTTTCGAAGGTGTTCCAAAACATGGCCTGTGCCTTGAAACCGGGCTCTCCATTGGTTTTTACATATCACCACAATGATTTGAGTGCATATTATCCAATTGCTGTTGCCATATTAGATGCAGGGCTTACCTGTTCTGCATCTTTCCCGTGTCCAGCAGAGATGGGGGCGTCGATTCACATTAGTAATACCCGCTCCTCCATAACGGATACTGTGTTTGTTTCCAGGTCCACAGGCACAATAAAGCGCAAATTGGTCACAGATATCCCAGAAAAGCTTGCTATGATAGTGAATGAAGATGTTGAGTTGCTAAAGCAGGGGAATATGAAACCCACACGGGGAGATATTCGTTGTATCATCTTCGGGCACCTGATTCGTCTTGCAATCTGGACTTTGCGGATTGGTTGGGATGGAATAATTCCCACAAAAGCACGTTTAAAAGAAGTTGATGACTGGATATCCAATTTTGGCGGCCCTCAAAGCGTAGAAATGTATCTTGGTGATATTCTGAACACTGTTCCGGAAAGACAGGCCATGATGATACGAGAGAGTGAGGCTGTATATGAAATACCAATTAGTGAAATTTCCTTTTGAGGCAACACTTGATGAGATTCTAAAAGATCCTGGTGTTTATATCTCTTCGGTTTTTTCATGCCTTGAATCAGATTTTCTATCTATGCCGAAAGGTGTTGGATTTGTCGAATATCCTGTTTTTGAAAAGGGCTATGAAGCACTTAAGCAAGCCACATCAGGTTTTACAGAACTGAAGCCGGAGAAAATCCTTCCAATCACGTTTTCTGAACCCATTTCTATCATCGTCTTACGATCTATGTTGGGATTTACTCCACCGGAATGGGCATATATTACAACACAAAAAACAGGGACTGAAGTAACTCAGGGGTTTGTTCGTTCTTTGGATCGTAAGGTTCGTATGGCACCTGAGGTACCATTGAAGGATTCGGGTGTAACCGCGGTCCGCTTGAGGGCAATCGTTAAAACTGCTTGTGGTTTGCTTTTTGAGGGTGCGCCGGAGATTGAAGAAGAAAGAATCCACAGGCTTGACAAAGCAGACACAAAGTCGGGCATATCAGCGCTCCAATCCCTTTCCGGTATGGGAGTTCCATATGCCATGCTTTTGTATGAAAGGTTTCTTGGAAGACCGTTTGCAGGACATCGTGATTCAGTGAGTGATTTGATAGGAGACAGCCTTGAGACGGCCATTGAAGATGTTTTGACTAAATCGGGTGTCAGCTACCGAAAGACAAAGCGTGCTGAGAGCATCAATGGTTTTGATCAGGCACCGGATTTCATTATTCCAAGTGAATTCAACCCTCAGATTATCATTGAGGCAAAAATAACAGAAGACGATGGAACGGCCCGTGATAAAGCAACCCGAATTCAACATCTTGGCGAATTGAGCATGGAGGGACAAACCGAGGGGCAGAGTAAATATGAAGTTATTGCCTGTATAGGGGGACGTGGTTTTGCCGTCAGAAAGGGAGATATGGAAAAGATGCTTGTTGCAACACGCGGCAAGGTGTTTACTCTTAA
>CAZUHR010000109.1:0-9580 GCA_964620335.1 uncultured Desulfobacteraceae bacterium | reverse complement strand
CGCCTGTGAAACCGGATTCGCTTATGATCCAAGAAAAGATCCTCGCCCTTCAATCGTAGTATGGGTAGACCCGGCTCCTCCGTCTGCCATGGATATTCGCTCCCCTTTTCCCAGACCTCATATGAGAAGTTATCATCGGCCGCCCCCCGGGCAGCAACAATAAGCTGGTAGAAATCCGGGACAAGGCTTCCAGTGACCAAGGCATAATTTCTGGCGAATCTATTCATAACTCTGATCTGGTTGCGCGAAAGCTCCTCCCTGTAGTTCTTCCAAAGGCCTTTTCTTGCCTTACGAACCAGCTCGCTGTTGATCTCAAGCCGGTCCAAACTATTCACCTCTCCCTCGGATCTGGCACGCTCAAATGCTGCCGCAAGATATGGCATTTCGCTCATGATTTCACGGCTCGACTCCCGGTGGAGATGGGCCAACCCAACCCCTTCCCGCTTTCTCCGCCCAATAACCTGAGTCTGAGGCTGGTTTAACATTTCCAGTATCCCTGGCAGATGCGACAATCCCCCCACGAACAAAATCCGCTCACCCTCTCTGCTCAGACGTTGCAGGTGAAAGGCCATATTCTTCTCCCGGAGGACATCCGCAGTAAAATTATCATGCTCGCGAACACGAAGATAGGCCTGGCAGAAGATAAAATGACCGATTTTTGTGATAGCATATGGGTCCGGCATGGGGGAGAAATCAAAGGGATATCTTTCCGTATCCCGGTCAATGAAGTTAGCGGGTATATCTGCCGAGAGGGCCAATCGAACTGCCTCCACCTGACCGTCGGTCGGTTCAAGTAAAAGGTACGTAAAGACACCATCCGAGTCCTCGTAGTAGACAACCGATAAATAGGGCAGCCTTTTAATCCCCTGAAGGATCTTGGCCTCTAGAGTGTCCGGGTATTCTACAGCCACGTGATCCGGCCGAAACTCCTCAAACTGCCGTCTCACTTCACAAGCAAACTCCATCCGGTTATGCAGGATAGGAACTATACGGATGTTTTTCCACTGGATTCTATTCTTCGAAGTCGATTTCATCGTCCACAACGTCAATAAAATATTCTGAGGCTGCTGTATCCAGGATCATGGATGCCGCCTCCTTCAAGTACTCTGCTGTTTTTATTTTTCGATCTGCCTGGGAAAGCCGTTCACCGCTTTCCACCAGCCTTTTTAAGGCATAGCGCGCAATATTGATCCCATCCCTTACCGAGTATCTCTCATCCGCCTCATGTGCGGCCTGTAGAAACTCGACCACATAATTAAGGATCTCGTCGTCGGCAAAGGGAAGGTTGCTTTTCAGAATCAACATCTCCTCGTCCCTTTCCGGAAAATCAATAAATATCTGTGGCTGAAGCCTGGAATGAATATACTCCGGAAGTTCAAACGTGCTGGCATCATCGTTCATGGTAGTACAGAGGCGAAAGTTAGGATGGGCCCTGATCTTGATTCCCGCCACTATGGATTCAACATATCTCCTGCTATCCATGAGCGGGGCCAGGGAGGCCCAACTCTTTTCGCTCATCCTGTTTCCTTCATCTATGACGGCAGCACCTCCCCTGATCATGGCAGAGACCACGGGGCTGGCCATATACTTGATCTTCCCCTCCTCCGAGATAACAGGGGTTATGATAAGGTCCTCTGGCCGGGTATCCATAGTAGCCTGAAAAAGATAAACGGGCAGGTTAAGGCTCCTGCCGGCATGATAGGCCAGTGTTGTCTTCCCGACACCAGGTTTGCCCACCAGTCTGGGATGCAGAGGAAGGTCCTCGTCTCCCAGGACAAGCCATGCGGCCTGGACCTGTTTGACCAAATCCTCCTGCCCAACCCAGTTCATAGGCACTTCATCAGGTTCACTCAGGTGTACTTCCACGCCATCTATGATCACTTTTTCCATAACTTGGTAAATCTCCTTAAAATAATTATTTGCAACCTCTTTCTCCCTGACCGCTGAATGCTGATCGCCGGTTCCCCTCATCGAGTTTTGGGAAAATTAGGGTATAATTTTCACATAGTTTTTTTTTACAGACAAGCGATTTTAAAGACCATTAAACATTTGCCCTTATGCTGAACCCTGAACTGTGATATATATTTTTTTGTGGCACTGTTACTGTCTTAAGCTTAAGAATTTGAATCTCAAAAATGGAGTTGCCATTGCCCGGCCTAAGGCTTTACGCCAGCAATAGACTCGAAAAACTTGCTGAAAAACTTGCAGATACTGTCACCCTCCCCCTTGCCTCTCCCCTTGATAAGGAAGTCATTGTAGTCCAGAGCAGAGGCATGGAGCGATGGATTTCCATGCAACTCGCAAAACACCACGGTATCTGTGCAAACATTCAATTTCCATATCCCAACCATTTTGTTGAGGATATTTTTAGAAAAATCCTGCCTGATCTTCCAGAACGTTCACCATTCGCGCCCGAAATAATGACCTGGAAGATCTTGAAACTGCTTTCCACCTGTATCGGAAGGCCGGAATTTAAGAGTCTCGGGGACTATCTCGGGGATTCGGAGGTAGATCTTAAGCGCTTCCAGCTTTCAGAGCGCATCGCAGACACCTTTGATCAATATTTGCTCTTTCGACCTGAAATGATCTTCAGTTGGGAAAGGGGCCAGGATAGACACTGGCAGGCAGTGCTATGGAGAGAACTGGTTAAAGAAACAGGAAAAGGGCATCGTGCAGAAGTGGGAAATGCCTTTTTTGAGGCTATTAAAAGGGTCCCTTCTAAAAAACACGGGCTTCCGGAAAGGATTTCCATCTTTGGGATCTCCGCACTTCCCCGGTTTCATATAAATGTCCTTTCGGCTATTTCCCGGTTTACCCAGGTCAACCTGTTTCTTATGAACCCCTGCAGGGAATATTGGGGTGATATCCTCTCCGGCTGGGAGATGAAAAAAACAGCAACCAAACAGGGCGCCTTGGAACTCACAGCCCAAGCACTTTACATGGAAAAAGGAAACAGCCTGCTGGCCTCGATGGGGAAATTGGGAAAGGACTTCTTTGCCCTGGTAAACGAATTTGAATGCGAGGAATTTGCATCATTTGAAGTCCCCGGTGAGGGAACTCTCCTTAGCTGTATACAATCCGACATACTGAACCTCAGGGAGAGAGGTCAGGAAACGGAAGGGAAAAAGGCGGTCGAATCAATTGACATATCCATCCAAATCCATTCATGCCACAGCCCTATGCGTGAAATGGAGGTCCTTTATGACCGGCTTTTGAATATGTTTGAAAAAGACCCGAATCTAAAGCCTACAAATATTCTGGTCATGGCACCTGATATAGAAACCTATGCCCCATACATCAGAGCCGTATTTGATATGCCGGTCGATGAATCAAAAGGCATTCCTTACTCCATTGCGGATCGAAGTATCAGGAAAGAAAACGAAATAATCGATACATTCCTGGGTTTGCTCAATCTCGAAGGCTCCAGATATGGTGTCTCTCAGGTTCTTTCCATTCTCGAAGCTGCATCCGTTCAGCGCAGATTCGGTTTGTCAGGGGCAGACCTCGAGCTTGTCCGAAAATGGACTGTTGACACCAGTATAAGGTGGGGAATCGACGGGAAAAGCCGCGGTAACATGGGTCTACCTTCTTTTTCGCAAAACACCTGGCGGGCGGGACTTGAAAGGCTCCTTTTGGGCTACGCCATGCCCGGCAATGACGAAAACATATTCCAAGGGATCCTACCCTACGATCTCATGGAGGGAAACGATACATCTGCCTTGGGAAAATTTCTTGATTTTACGGATCAGCTTTTTGAGCAGACTACCTCCCTGGATCGTCCCCGCACCCTGAAAGCGTGGTCTAAGACACTGACAGATTTGCTTGATAGGTTTTTCATGCCGGACGAGGATTCGAAAAGGGCAGTGCAGGCAATAAGACACACGCTCAATAGCCTGGGGGATATTCAAGAAAGATCAGTATTTGATGAAGAGATTGACATAAAGGTACTCAAGTGGCATCTGGGCCACTGTCTTGAAAGTGAAGGGCTCGGCTTCGGTTTCATTACCGGCGGGGTTACATTTTGCGCCATGCTGCCCATGCGGAGCATCCCTTTCAAGGTCATCTGTCTTGTGGGTATGAATGGAGATGCCTATCCAAGGGAGTCTAAACCCCTGGGATTTGACCTCATGGCAAAACATCCCAAACCCGGTGACCGGTCGCGACGGGAAGACGACAGATATCTTTTTCTGGAGGTCCTGCTCTCGGCCAGGGAACAATTGTATATCAGCTACGTGGGGCAAAGCATACAGGACAATACCCTTATCCCGCCATCGGTCCTTATAAGCGAACTCACAGATACTGTTGAACAGGGTTTTGAAATCCCGGGGATGAATATCCTGGACCACATAATTACCAGGCATCGCCTCCAGGCCTTTAGTCCGGAATATTTCAGAAAAAACAAAAAGCTCTTCAGCTATTCCGAAGAAAACCTGCGGGCCGCCCGGCGCATGCTGGTAAAACGTGGGGCCTATGTCCCGTTTGTCTCAGGGGGACTCAGTGTCCCGGAAAAAGAATGGAAAACCATTGATCTTGACGATCTGTACAATTTTATTAGAAACCCATCAAGGTATCTGCTCCAAAAAAGGCTGGGAATTTATCTTGACCAAAGGGCTTTAATCCCGGATGAAAGAGAGCCTTTTGACATTAAGGGCCTTGAAAAATATCTGCTCGAAAACAGCATGATGGAAAAAGGACTTGCCGGGCGCGACCTTAAGGACCTTTTTCTCCCGACCCTTGCCAGAGGTTTGCTTCCGCACGGTACTGCGGGAGAATGCCTGTTTGAGCACCTGAGGCAAGGAGTTGAGCGTTTTGTAGAAAAAACAGGCGCCTATTTACAAGGGGCAGCCCTTGATCCCCTCGAAGTGGATCTATCCATAGGGGATTTCAGGTTGACTGGAAAAATTAATGGTCTTTATCCGAAAAGATTGATGCATTACAGATATGCAAAAACAAAGGCGAAAGATCACCTGAAAACATGGATTTATCACCTGGCGCTCAATAGGATCATGCCTGATGATCATCCCCTGATCAGCATGCTTGCAGGCCTTGGATCCAAAGGGCCGGAACCCGGCTGGGTCGCCTTTGAGTACATGCCGGTACAAAACAGTGAAGAGATCCTCGGCGCGCTCCTTGAAAAATATTGGGAAGGATTAATAAAACCGCTTCATTTCTTTTCGGAAACATCCTGGGAATATGCGCAAGCACTGCTCTCAAAAGGCAAACCACATGAAGAGGCGCTCAATCGTGCTAGAAACACCTGGACCGGAAATGAATACAGTCAAGGTGAGAACTCAGATCCATACTATGAGCTTTTCTTCAGGAACATGGATCCCCTCGATCCGGAATTCCAGGATACCGCTGAAGAGGTGTTCGGAACTTTAATTGATCATCAGGCAAAGATTAAAGATGAATGAATCCAGGCACTTCGATCTTCTTAAGAGCCCCCTTGAGGGAATCAACCTGATTGAGGCCAGTGCAGGTACTGGAAAAACCTATACAATTGCCGGTCTCTTCCTCAGGCTGATCCTTGAAAAGAACCTGTCAATAAACGAGATTCTCGTTGTCACCTTTACCGAAGCAGCTACCCAGGAATTGAAAGACCGTATCCGCACCAAGCTCAGGGAGGCCATAGGGATATTTTCCGGCGGCCACAGCGAAGATGTCTTCCTGAGCAACCTTGTAAGCAGCAGTAAAAACACAAAAATGGCATTAGACAATTTACAAGAGGCTATCCGGGCCTTTGATCAGGCCGCCATATTTACCATACATGGGTTTTGCAGAAGAATACTCCATGAAAACGCCTTTGAGAGCGGAAGCCTGTTTGATACGGAACTTATGACAAACCAAGAAATCCTTATAAGAGAAATCGTGGATGATTTTTGGCGTATGCATTTCTACAGGGCATCACCCCTTTTTATGAACTATGTCCTGATGAACAAATTCAGCCCGGAGAGCCTCCTTTCTATCCTGGCAAACCGGGTGGCTCAACCCTATCTGAAGATCATTCCCCGTCTCGAAGTCCCTGACACGTCTCTTGAGGAACAGGCCTTTAAGGCAGCATTTGAAAAGGCCGGCAAGACCTGGCCATCGGCAAGGCCGGGCATCGCAGAAATCCTCGCCAGCCATGAAGGCTTACACAGGGCTAAATACAAAAAGGCAAAGATACCCGCCTGGATTCAGGCCATGGATCATTACATGGCCTCAGGAGGCAGTCATCCGGCACTGTTCAGCGGCTTTGAGAAATTCACAACAGGAGAGATCAATGCATCCATAAAAAAGGACCATACACCCCCTGAGCACCCATTCTTTGATCTTTGTGAAACACTCAAGCAAAACCAGATGGAACTTGAAAGGCTTTTTCATCAGCGCCTCATAGGCCTAAAAGCGGACTTGTTTGATTACGCGCGTGATGAGCTAAAGAGGAGAAAGGCTGATAAAAACATCCAGTCGTTTGATGACCTCTTGCTAAAACTTCTCAATGGGCTGGAAAACAGGGGAGGGGAATTGCTTGCAAAAGAGATAAGAACGAAATTCAAGGCTGCCCTGATTGATGAATTCCAGGATACGGACCCTGTCCAGTATGCCATCTTCAACAGTGCCTTCAACCACGAGAACAGCATCCTCTTTCTGATCGGGGACCCCAAGCAGGCCATATACAGTTTTCGTGGGGCCGATATATTTGCCTATATGTCGGCTGCGCAGGGTGTTGAATCTCGATTTACCCTCGGCGAGAACTGGCGTTCTGAGCCCGGTCTGATTGGCGCAATAAATACCATTTTTTCCCGAAAAGACTATCCCTTTGTCTATGACAGGATCCCGTTTCAACGGACAGGCCTGGCACGGGTTAAAGCCCCTGAATTGCTTAGCCTTCACGAAAAACCTACCTCTCACCTTAGGCTTTGGTTTGTGGATGTGGAAAAAACAGCCGAACCGGGCAAAGCCATCTCAAAAAGCCAGGCACGGGAATTGATTCCCAGGGCCGTCGCCGCGGAGATCTCCCGACTTTGTGCCCTTGGCCGCAACAAAAAGGCCATGTTCGGGAAAAGGCCGCTTTCGGAGGGAGATATCGCAGTCTTGGTCAGGACAAATGCTGAGGCGCGTCTGATGCAGAAGGCCCTCAATTCGTTACGTATCCCCAGCGTTTTATACAGTACCGAAAATCTATTTGATACGCACGAGGCAATGGAAATGGAGCGGGTCCTTTGTGGTATGGCCGCACCTCATAACCTAAACGCCCTCAAGACAGCGCTGGCAACCGATATGATCGGACTAAAAGGTGAGGAACTGGATGCCATGATAACTGATGAAAACGGCTGGGAGGCCTGGCTCATCAAGTTCAAGGAATATCACGATCTCTGGAACAGGGTGGGATTTATAAGGATGTTTCGATCCCTACTCGTACTGGAAGACGTCCTGCCCCGTCTCATGTCATTCCCCGACGGAGAACGTCGCAATACCAACCTGCTGCATCTTGCGGAAGTCCTCCATCAGATATCTGTTGAGGAGAACCTAAACATGGAGGGTCTCACAAAATGGCTCTCACAACAGAGAGACCCGGAAGCACCCAGGTTGGAAGAACACCAACTGCGACTGGAAAGCGATGAAAATGCCGTCAAGCTGGTCACGGTCCACAAGAGCAAAGGGCTTGAGTATCCCGTTGTGTTTTGTCCCTTCACATGGGATGGATCCAGGATCAAGGACACGAAAGCACCCTTCACCTTCCACGATGAAGCAGAACAAAACAGGTTAACTCTCGATCTCGGCTCCGAAGACATGAAAAAAAACAGGGCAATCGCCGAAAAGGAGCTTCTGGCGGAAAACCTGCGGCTCCTCTACGTGTCCCTGACCAGGGCCAAAAGCCGTTGTTACCTGGTATGGGGCCGTTTTAATCAGGCCGACACGTCAGCCCCGGCCTACCTATTTCACGGCCCTGGATCATGGAAACAAGAAGATGTCGTTGATGCCACTGGAAAAAGATTTGAGTCACTCAGTGATCAAGATATGTTGGCCGAACTCAATACAATCTTACAAAAATCCGCTGGCACCATAAGTCTTTCTAAAATGCCCGTTAACGGGGGAGAAAAACACGTTTTATCCCCACCTGAAAAGGATGTCTCCTTATCCTGTCTCCGGTTTTCAGGAAATATTGACAGACAGTGGCACATTTCAAGTTTCTCATCTCTCATATACGGTCTCCCGCATGGTGAAGAAATTCCGGACCGGGATGTAGCAGACTCCCTTGACCTTTTTGAGATAGAAGATCTTGAAGAATTGGACACGGGAGAAAAAAACAAGGATATCTTTTCCTTTCCAAAGGGAGCACATGCTGGGACATTCATGCACGACATATTAGAACACCTTGACTTTCGAGAAAATCACGGCCGGATAAAAGGACTTGTTGCCGATAAACTCAAAGAATACGGATTTGAACCTATGTGGCAGGAAACACTTTGCCGTACGATTCAAAAGGCCATCGCCGCCCCCCTGAACCCAGAAATAAAAGAGTTACGTTTATCATGCATCCCTAATCAGGATCGCCTAAACGAGCTTGAATTTTATTTTCCTTTAAAAACAATATCCCCGGATAGGCTCAAAAAACTATTTCAGTCAACTCGAGGCACTCAAATCCCGCATACATTTCCGGGTACCATGGGCAGGCTTCAATTTGCTCCGACCAGGGGATTTATGAAAGGGTTCATGGACCTGGTTTTCAGGTTCAAGGACCGTTTCTATCTTGTGGACTGGAAATCCAATCATCTTGGAAACCGGGTGGAGGACTACGCTCCAAAATCACTTTTTCCTGTAATGGAAAACGAATTCTACATATTACAATATCACATATATACCCTGGCCCTGGATCTGTACCTGCGAATGCGCCTGCCCGGATATTGTTATGAAGATCACTTTGGTGGGGTCTTTTACATATTCCTGCGGGGCGTTGACCCTGAGAAGGGAACGGATTACGGCATCTACAGGGACATGCCTTCACCTGAATTGATAAAGGAGCTAAAGGAGACTTTAATTGCTTAATTTCAATAGGTTGCTGAACAAGGCAGCAACTTCGAGTCCACCTAGGCAGGCAAGTTCAAGCAGGATTTATTATACGATTTTAAAACAAGATAGGACGGGCCATGGGGGTCTCTTTTTAAAAGCTGCATCATAACTTCTTCTGAGATAGTCGAACGCCCCCAATCCCGCAAAGATTAGGCCTCCGCACAGGCAGTAAAGGCCAACGCCACGACAAAGTGTCCCTTCAGGGGCTGTCCCAGGCAGAGGTGTAAGGCTTCACTGCCGTTCCATGGAATGATGTCAGCATATGGGGCTTTTAAAAAGAGACCCCCATGGCCCTATTATAGAGCTTAGTTTTTTTAAATGGCAAATTTTCACTAAATTTTGAGTTATCCAGAGAAAACAGGAAGATGCTAGATGAAAAAAACATACAAACCTTGATTAAACATGGCTATTTTTCCGAGCTTGATGTCTATTTTGCCGGGCTGATGACAAGGATTTCAGGCCAGGAATCGCCAGGGCTTTTTCTTGCCGCAGCCCTTGTAAGCCGCGCCACTTCACAGGGTCATGT
>CAZUHR010000108.1:0-9620 GCA_964620335.1 uncultured Desulfobacteraceae bacterium | reverse complement strand
ACAGGATCAACTCGATTCATCTTGTTTATAATATCCTGACCATGGTGTTTATCCTGTCCAAGAAAACAGAGGAGAAATGAAATGCCCCCCAAACCCTGGAAAATGATCTCAAGCAGGCAAGATAAATCATACCGCGTGTTCAGTCTTCGGACGGACAGGGCAGTATCACCACGCACCGGACAGGATCATGACTTTTTTATCCTGGAATCCTCATCATGGGTGAATATCATTCCCCTTACTCCCCAAAGAGAGGTCGTTATGGTCAGGCAGTATAGACACGGCATAAGGGATATCACCTTAGAGATCCCAGGAGGTCTTGTGGAGCAAAACGATACCGCTGAAAAGGCGGCCCACAGAGAGTTGTTCGAAGAAACCGGTTATCGAACATCCGAGATGATCCTCTTAGGAAGTGTTCACCCCAACCCCGCCATACAGAATAACCAGTGTTTTACTTTTCTTGCAAGAGATGTTTCCTTAACCGGAGAGCAGCATCAGGACGAAAAGGAGGACATCGAAATCGTTCTGCGGCCACTCATTGAGATCCCCAAACTCATACGCAATGGAGACATAACCCATGCCCTTGTTCTGGCCGCTTTTTACAGATTTTTTATGGATTATCAAGATGGTGGTTTTTTGCCAGGTAGGCAATGAAATCCAGCACATCCTGCTGCCGCTGTGAAGCCATGATCCTCATTCTTCGGGCGATTTTTTCCCACGTTTCCCGCACCTGTTCCGGCTCCTGTGATTGCAATGCCTCTAAGTCGATCCCCTCCTCGGCAACCGCCTGCTGAAAGCTTTCCGTGGCCTTTTTGAGGGCATCGCCCCGTTTTTCGAGGGAGAAGAAATGATCCACCTCTTTCCCTTCCCTGTCAGATCGCTCAAGGGATAGCTGATGGCTATGCACAAAGCCCACTCTCTTCAGATCAAGAGGCCTCCGGAGGATTTCGATCAATTCAGGGTATCCATACGACTTGTTGAGAGAGAGATATCCCACCTCCTCGGGCCGGGCAATGACATAGTAACGGTTAATCCCGGTACAGCCTGAATCCACCTGAATGACCTCCTGCCAGCCATCCTTCCAATCCAGAAGGACAAAATTCTCCTTGTCCGCATCAGGATTGGGTTGACAGAGGGCCGGTTGTCTCAGGAGTTCCTGCTGAAGCGGGTAGGTCAGATCGGCAAAGTCCACTTCTGTACTCGAACCGTCATCATATTGAACGGCGAGTCTCTTGGGCATCGGTATAGACATAGGCGCTATCCTTTTTTTAGAATGGTCTTGAGTTCCTTAAAGGAATAGATGACAAAGTCCGCCTTTGATTCACCCCGGTCGATAAACCCGGTATACTGTATGGTCTTAAAGCCTCGTTCGTGGGCAGGATCTATATCGGTCTCCGGTTTGTCTCCCACCATGACCGCATCATGAGGTTCAATGCCCTGTTCCTTGAGGTCCTGAGACAGGACGTCGTAGAGGGTCCCTTCCCTTTTGGTGCAACCTTTGTATCTGTGGTCGATGGAATCATTTTTCAGATCGATCTTTCCCTGAGGAGTCACCACCCCCTCGAAATATTTCACAAGCCCCCTTCCTTTCAAAAACCGTGAGACGTGATCTGTTCCCACCGGACCCAGCGTCTTTTTTAACTCCGAGACCACCCAGAGTTCAATACCCTCTGACTGAAGATACTCCAACGCGTCTTCCAGCCCTTCAGCCATAGCCATCAGGTCCTGTTCCTTTTGGCCGAACAGTTTGATGGCCCTGGGGTTATCATCCAGAACAAAGCTGCATATCTCCTCCCGGTGCTCCTCATTGATTCGATCGTGGCTTCCGTATTTTTCCTTGAGCATGCTAAATTTTCTGATCTTTTCCGGGATCAGTTCCGGTCTTCCCAGCTCTTTGTAAAGGTCACCGAACAGGCGTGAGTCCCTCAGCCCCCACGGATCCATGAGGCTTTGACCAAAATCAAAACCGCACCATTTCACTTCCATGACCATATTTTTTGGTTCCACTGGATGTTCCATCTGCCCGCCTGCTCTTTCATTATCAAGGCAAAACCAATGAAATTTTCCCTGGTCTCCCTTTGTATGATAGATTAATGTATTTTTGCGGAAAGGACTATAGGGAAATACCCTTTGTATATCAAGTAAAAAGAAACCACAACATATGCTGAAAATTAATATTCCTTCGTAGCTACCGCTGATACCCTTAGCGGTTTGAGCGGCATTGGCAGGGAAAGACAGCCTTTGAGTTACCTGTATCTCAAGGAGCCTCAAAAAAGTGACCTGCATTAAAAGGACCGGCCGATCCGAATATATCCGTGATATGTTTAGGCAGATCTCCGCGCGGTACGATCTCATGAACCGCTTGATATCATTGGGGCGGGACAGGTCCTGGCGCCGGAACGCCGTCAGAAAGGCGGCACTACCAAAGGGTGGGAGGCTTCTGGACGTTGGGACCGGAACCGGGGACATTGCACTGGAGGCTCTGCGTCTCAACTCGACCCTAAACATGATCGCTGTTGATTTCAGTTTTCAGATGATGATGGTAGGCCGCGGGCGACCGGCTGGCCAAAAAGTCATTTGGTGCAATGCCGACGCATTGCAATTGCCTTTTCCTGACGCCACGTTTGATGCCGTCACTTCAGGGTATCTGGTCCGGAATGTGATGGATATACGACAGGCATTTAAGGAACAAATGCGGGTTGTCAAGCCCGGTGGCAGGGTTGTATGCCTCGATACAGCGCCTGTCCCAAGTAATGTAATGCGGATCCCCGTACTGTTCCACCTGAAAATTGTGATCCCCCTATTGGGTGCGCTGATTGCCCGGAACATGACCGCTTACAGATATCTTTGTAAGTCCACTCAGGCATTTATGACACCGGAACAACTGGCCTCAACCATGAGGAGCGCTGGTCTTCAGGATGTATCCTATCAACGATTTATGTTTGGCACCATGGCAGTCCATACCGGACTGCGCCCAATTATCTGAACATCCCAAAAAAACAAAGAATCCCCACCCAAAGGGTTGGGCTTTATTCCTCAGTAAATTATACAATCGCGCAGATTTTACGGCGCATTCCGTACAAAAACCCTGCACTGTTGAGTGAAATCGATCAGGGCATGAAGCTTTTCCCTGGCCCGCCCGGAATCAATTGAATCCTTTGACCTTTCAATGCCCTCTTTGAGACCGCCGTTAAGACCTGCTGCCACGAACGCGGCCGCCGCATTGAGCAGTACCACATCCCTCTTTGCCCCTTTCCCACCATTTAGGATTTCCCGGATAATTGAGGCATTTTCTTTCGCATTACCGCCTTTTATTTCCTTCGGTGCTGCCCTTTTGAAACCATACTCTTCCGGCGTGATGTCAAAAGTGCTTATATCACCATCCTTAAGGTGGCAGATCCTGGTCGGGCCGCAGATACTTATCTCATCAAATGTAGCTTCACCACATACAACAAACGCCTCCCGGGTCCCGAGCTTTTTAAGGACCTGGGCCATCTTCTCGGTTAGGTCCGGGGAATAGACACCTAATACCTGGACAGAGGCGCTTGCAGGGTTGGAAAGGGGGCCCAGGAGGTTAAAAATTGTCCTGAAACCTATCTCGCGCCTGGGACCTGCCACATATTTCATTGTGCCGTGAAAAAGAGGGGCATATAGAAATCCTATGCCAACCTCTCTGATGCTTCTTTCCGCATCTGTGGTTGTTATATCTAAATTGACGCCAAGGTTCTCAAGTACATCTGCGCTCCCGCAATGGGTGGAGTCAGGTCTGTTTCCATATTTTGCTACTTTTATTCCGGCACCAGCAGCCACAAAGGCGGTGGCAGTGGAAATATTGAAGGTTTTGGTGCCGTATCCCCCGGTACCGCAGGTATCAAGGATAGTTTCATCTTCCACGTTGATTTCGTCACGGTCAATGTTTACCAGGTGATTATTGATCCGTACCCTTGCCGTGCCGGCCCTTATTGCCCTGGCTGCACCGGTTATTTCATCAATGGTTTCTCCTTTTATCCTCAAGGCTGTGACAAATGAGCCGACCTGGGCGGGCGTTGCCTTACCGGATATAACTTCTACCATGGTCTTTTCCATTTCACCTTCCGATAAATCCTCTCCCTTAACAACTTTATGGATTGATTCTCTGATCATTTTCTTTTCCTCCTTTTTTAACGTCTGTTTAATACTCACGTTTTTGTCCAAATATTCCAAATCCATACAAAAAAGGCCGTGGGACTTAGGCCCCACGGCCTTACAAAAATCAGGACACAAAAAAACCGTGGGACCCTCGGGAAGGTGCCCACGGTTTTTAACTCTATATTATGTCAAAACGACTCCGGTAGGCACACCTCCCAGTTTGAGCCGTGCCACCACCAATAGCCTGATAAAGTCATTAGAATATTTTTACATCCACAATTCATGTCTTTGACCTTTACAAATCCAAAATCAGATTGTCAATAGAAAAATTCATGGGTCTTAATCCTTATTGCCTCTTCCTGTTCTCAGGTCTCAGAGATCGAACAGCCGTCCCGGCCCTCCACATCTCGGAATTTTTTATCTCTTCTAGCTCCTTATTCAACCTCTCCCTGTAATCGGCCGCGCTGTTGGCCTCGAGAACGATCTTAGTTTCCTTTCCGGATATTACACTCTTATAAAGATCGTCAAAGACCGGCGTAACCGCATCCCTGAATCTCCCTTTCCAGTCAAGAGCCCCCCTCTGGGCCGTTGTGCTGCAGTTTGCAAACATCCAGTCCATCCCGTTCTCGGCAACAAGCCGAATAAGGCTCTGGGTCAGTTCTTCAACAGTCTCATTAAATGCCTCGCTTGGAGTGTGCCCCTGCCTGCGAAGGACCCCGTACTGTGCCTCCATCACACCGGCTAAACAACCCATCAAGACACCCCGTTCACCGGTGAGATCGCTGTGTACCTCCTTTTCAAAGGTGGTTGGAAAGAGATATCCCGATCCGATGGCGATGCCTACTGCCAAGGTCCTTTCCTCGGCACGACCAGTGGCATCCTGGAAAACGGCGTAGCTGGAATTGATCCCGCTTCCGGCCAGGAAATTGGACCGCACTGTACGTCCGGAACCTTTTGGGGCAACCAAAATCACATCCACGTCAGCGGGCGGGACAACACCAGTTTGATCCTTGTACACAATGGAAAATCCATGAGAGAAGTAAAGGGCATCTCCTTCCCTGAGACAGGGTTTGATCTTGCGCCAAGTTGCGGCCTGGCCTGCGTCTGATAAAAGGTACTGTACGATAGTGCCTCTCTCGGCAGCCTCTTCCAAAGGGAAAAGATTCTCACCCGGGACAAAACCCTCATCCACAGCACGCTGCCAGGATTGTCCCCCCTGTCTCTGTCCAACTATCACCCTGATCCCGTTATCCCTCATATTGAGGGCCTGACCAGGCCCCTGAACACCGTACCCTAGCACGGCCACGGTCTCATCCTTCAAGACCTCCTGCGCCTTTTCAAGGGTAAACTCTTCTGACGTTATGACCTCTTCCAATACACCGCCAAAATCAATCTTTGCCATAATCATTCCTCCTTATGTCTTTTCGCGGGCCAGGGCTATTGCGCCTGTCCTGGCAATCTCTTTAATTCCGATGGGCTTGAGTAAGTTTAGGAACGCCCTAACTTTACCATCATCTCCTGTAATCTCGACAGTATAGTACTTAGAACTCACATCGATCACCCTGGATCTAAAAATATCCACTGTTCTCAGGATCTCAGCTCGGTGCTCGGGCTTAGCCCGTATTTTTATCAGGGCCATTTCCCGCTGCACGAAGGGCGCGTCTGTAAAGTCCGTCACTTTGACCACGTTGACCAGTTTGTTGAGCTGCTTTTCAATCTGTTCCACCACTGACATGCTCCCAATGGTCACCAGCGTTATTCTGGAAATGAGCGGATCTGTGGTTTCAGCCACACAGAGGCTCTCAATATTAAACCCGCGGCCGCTGAAAAGGCCTGCAATACGTGCAAGCACACCAGGCTTATTGTCAACCAATAGGGAGAGGATATGCCGCTTTTCGTCTTCGTTCACTTTATTCATATTAGCCCTCATGATAGTAACCTGTTGTTATGTGCTCCAGCGCACTGCTCTTTACTCACACAAGCAGCATTTCCGTGATAGATGCACCTGCCGGCACCATGGGATAGACACACTCTTCCTTTTCTACCACAAAATCCATGATAACCGGTCTTGAGATAGAAAGGCCTTCGTTCAGCACCGACTCCACCTCTTCGGGCCTTGTAGCACGCAGTCCCACTGCGCCGTAGGCCTCAGCCAGTTTTACGAAATCGGGCTCGTGCTCCATTGCTGTGCAGGCGTAACGCCTTTCATAGAAAAACTCCTGCCACTGCCGAACCATCCCGAGATATTGATTGTTCAGGATGGCGATCTTCACCGGGAGATTGTATTGCACTGCGGTGGCCATCTCCTGGATGTTCATCTGGATGCTCCCATTTCCTGCGATGTCTACCACCAGGCTTTCAGGGTGTGCAATCTGTGCGCCGATGGCAGCCGGTAACCCAAATCCCATGCATCCCAGCCCCCCTGAGGTGATAAAACGGTTCGGGCGATCAAAATGATAGTACTGTGCCGCCCACATCTGATTTTGACCCACCTCCGTAGTAATAATGGCCGCTCCCCCGGTTAGTTCATACAATTTTTCCACCACAAATTGGGGCTTGATCACATCCTTCTGTTCATAGGCAAAGGGCTTGGTTTCCTTCCACTCCTCTATCAGAGAAAGCCACCTCTGGCGTTTCCCCCCGAGCTCACCCAATCCATTTTCATCCAGCAATCGGTTTAGGCTCTGAAGCGTGATCTTACAGTCTCCCACGATGGGGATGGTAACAGGGATGTTCTTCCGAATAGATGTAGGATCAATATCGATATGAACAATCTTGGCCTTAGAGGCAAAAGTATCGGGCCTTCCTGTAACACGATCATCGAAACGGACACCAATAGAAATAAGAAGATCACATTCACCCGATGCCATATTGGCACGGTATGTCCCATGCATCCCGATCATACCAAGCCATAATGGATCTGTGGCAGGAAAGGTCCCCAGTCCCATAAGAGTTGTGGTGACCGGGGCCTGGATCTTTCTGGCAAACGTGGCTAGCTCTTCGAAGGCCCCGGAGAGTGTAATGCCTCCCCCTGCAAAGACAACAGGTCTTTGTGCCTCCTTTATGAGTTCCACTACCTTGGGCAATTGTTTCATGTTGGGCTCATACGTGGGATTGTATGTCCTGATCTGCAGATCTTTGACAGCCTTGTAGTCAGTTGTAGCCTGCATGACATCCTTGGGAAGATCCACCAGGATCGGCCCCGGGCGTCCTGAGCGTGCGAGATAAAAGGCCTCCTTTAGGGTATAGGCCAGATCCTCAATATGGGTCACCTGGTAATTATGTTTGGTGCACGGCCTGGTGATACCCACGATATCTACCTCTTGAAATGCATCGTTTCCGATCAGGTGTGTAGGTACCTGACCCGTAAGTACCACTATAGGAGAAGAGTCCATATAGGCCGATGCGATGCCGCTGACAGTGTTTGTGGCACCCGGGCCGGAGGTCACCAGGCATACCCCCACGCGGCCGGATGCCCTGGCATACCCGTCCGCAGCATGCACCGCTCCCTGTTCGTGGCGAACCATGACATGGCGGATATCAGTTTTGAGAAGCTGGTCATAGATATCTATGACTGCCCCTCCGGGAAACCCGAAGATTGTATCCACGCCCTCTTCGTGCAACACCTTCATCAAGATCTGTGTCCCTTTGAGTTTCATGATAATCATCCCCTTTCCTGTCTAAAAATCGCCCCATCGCTTGCCGAAGAAACATTCTGCGCATATCGATACATGTAGCCCCGAGTTATTTTTGGATCCGGAGGACTCCAGGTTGAGAGTCTCTCTTGAATCTCCTGCTCGGACAAAAAAATTCTTACCTCCTTGTTGGGGATGTCGATCATGATTCTGTCGCCATCGGTTATGATCGCAATGGGACCACCTTCCATGGCTTCAGGGGATACATGTCCTATGGAGGCGCCACGTGTTCCCCCTGAAAACCGGCCATCTGTAATCAAGGCCACATGGCCGTCCAGGCCCATTCCCGCAATAGCAGAGGTAGGTGTCAGCATTTCGCGCATACCAGGCCCTCCCTTAGGACCCTCATACCGGATGATCAGGACGTCGCCTCTGTTGATCTTTCCATTCATGATCGCCTCTGTTGCTTCCTCCTCCGATTCAAAGACCCTTGCCGGGCCATCATGGCGCAGCATTTCCCTTGAGACAGCAGACTGCTTTACAACGCACCCTGCAGGCGCCAAATTCCCATACAGGACTGCAAGCCCTCCTTCATGGTGATACGGGTTGCTCATCGGTCTTATCACCCGGTAATCCCATACTGTGGCCCTCGCCATAGTATCGGACAATTTTTCCCCGGTCACGGTAACACACTCATCACGGATCAGGCCTGCACCGGAAAGTTCTTTTAATACCGCACTGACACCCCCTGCACGATCCAGGTCCTCCAAGTGATGATCTCCCGCGGGACTCAGGGCACAGAGATGCGGGGTATGCTCGCTGATCTCATTGATCTTTTCCAACTGTAAAGGGATACCTGCTTCACGCGCTATGCTGAACAGATGCAGGACAGTGTTGGTCGAACACCCAAGGGCCATATCCACTGTCAGGGCATTGATAAAGGCGTCTTCTGTCATGATCCGCCGTGAGGCGATCCCCTTTTCCAGGAGCGCCATGATCTGCACACCGGTCTCCTTGGCCAGACGGATACGTGCCGACATGACCGCTGGAATCGTGCCATTGCCCGGCAGGGCCATACCAATGGCCTCAGTCAGGCAGTTCATTGAATTGGCCGTGAACATGCCAGCACATGAGCCGCATGTAGGACATGCTTCGTTTTCAATGGCCGACAGCGTCTCAGTCGTCATCCTGCCTGAACGGACGGCTCCCACAGACTCAAAAACCGTGATAAGATCGATCTTCTGGTCCACCTTGTCAGGATGTCTGCCCGCCAGCATCGGACCACCGCTGATCACTATCGCAGGGATATCCAACCGCGCTGCGGCCATAAGCATGCCGGGCACGATCTTGTCACAGTTGGGCACCAGTACAATTGCATCAAAGGCGTGGGCCTTTGCCATGACTTCAACGGAATCCGCGATCAATTCCCGGCTCCCCAGGGAATATTTCATGCCAATATGATTCATGGCAATCCCGTCACACACACCAATTGTACTGAAGACCATGGGAGTACCTCCAGACATGTAAACTCCCGCCTTTACCGCATCAACCAACCGTTCCAGATGGATATGTCCCGGAACGATCTCATTGGCTGAACTTGCAATACCGACCAAGGGCCTTCGCAGTTCCCTGTCCGTGTAACCCATCGCTTTGAAAAGGGACCTGTGCGGGGCTCTGTCAACACCCTTCTTTACCGCATCACTTTTCATTTCTCCTCACCCCCTTAATTTCCTAATCAATAACCACTAATTTCTTCTACCCGGATGATTTTTGAATTGAGTAGGGGGAGACCTCACAGCCTCCCTCTCTCACACCACCGGGCATACGGTTCACGTACCACGGCGGTTCCTTATGTTAATA
>CAZUHR010000107.1:0-9693 GCA_964620335.1 uncultured Desulfobacteraceae bacterium | reverse complement strand
AATCGGCAACTTTAATTACCGCATTGGGCTCCTCTGTTTTCCCCTGTTTGACCAGAATTAAAACATCCTGTAATTCTTCAAAGGGAAACTGGCTTATATTGATGTTTAAGTTAAGGCTCCCAACCGTATTGAAGAACTCCTCCGCATCATCCCTTTTTACGTGGTACAGGCTCTTTATGGAATGTCCCCATAGATTTTCGCTATAATTATTAATGACAATTGGAGACGAGGCTACGGGCGCCATTACCAGGGTTCCTCCTTTTTCTAACTGCGAAAGTGCGGGTTCAACCAGGTTTCCGGCAGGAGGAAAAATAATTGCCGCGTCTAATTTGCACGGTATACTTTCTTTTGAGGAGTCCGCAGCCCAGTTTGCACCTTCTCTCTTCGCTCTTTCTATATTTCTTGAAGATCTGGTACTCACGTATGTTTCTATACCCATGTATTCCGCCACCTTCAAAACAAAAAAGGCCGTAGGGCCAAAGCCATAAAGCCCCAACTTGTAACCTTTTTGGGCTTGTGTGAGTTTAAATGCCGCATACCCAGCTATTCCCGGGCACATGAGCGGCGCAATCTCCGCAGGCTCCAACTGAACATGATTTAATGGCAACGCAAAATCCTCGGATACGGTAATGTATTCTGCATATCCGCCATCTTCGTCCCATCCTGTAGCCTTGAAATCAGGACAATAGTTTTCCCTTTGTGACAGACAATATTTGCAGGCTTTACATGAGCTATTAAGCCAATAGACACCTGCCCGATCCCCGATGCTGAAACGTTTTACGTTTTTTCCGACCTCATCCACGACACCCACGATTTCATGCCCGAGAACAACGGGCGATTTTTTCAGAGGAAGATCTCCCTCGGCGATATGGATGTCCGTCCTGCAGACCCCGCAAACGAGGACCTTTATCCTGACTTGATCATCTTTTACACGCGGCTCCGGAACTTCCACCAGTTTCAACGGCCTTGTCTCAATTTTGTCCTGCTCTTCAAGCACCCATGCCCTCATTATATCCCCTCCCAAGTTTTCTTTCTTAATCCCACTTAAAATTACTCCTTTTTTATGGGGCGCTTATCAAAAAAATCCGGTCCACTGCGATTTTCTGAACGTAACCTCCATGCTATACTTTTTATATCCATCAGTACCAGATAAAAAAGTTCGACGCATGTTCTTAATTTACCTGACGAACCGGCGAATCAAAATAGAGGTATTCGGCAGCCTCTGCACAAGGATGAGGAGGTCCTTAGCAAGACTCATCCGGGGTCATGGTCGGGGTAACGCACCCAAGAATCTATCCGCCGGCCACCGGCTGGAATATATGCAGGGTGCTGTCCGGTTGGATGGTATCGGTAGCTTGAAGGATGCGACCGTTGCAGATAACCACAGGGACTTTGGACATCGGTATGCCCAGATGGCTCAGCAGGTCGGACACGGTGGCCACGGCAGGCAGGTCGGCGGCCACACCCTTTTGGGGATCGTAGTCAGATACATAATCCCGCAACACGCTGAACAGCTTTATCTGGACTCTCATCAAAATTTCCTTCCCCACCGACCTTGATCGTGTTGTGTCCCGGAAAAAGGTTCCATAGCATTTTAAAGTGCCATGCATCGACCGAGGTGATCATCAGAATTCGAAAGTCTTGTCCATATCCTCATCGCTGATTTGAACCACCGTGTTGTGCGGCGGCAATGGCTCTTCATAGAAAAAGCGCGGCAGGCGGTCATCCTTGTTGGTAAATCCGGCTTTGCGGTTAAAGGCCCGCTCGGCTTTGAGAATCCGTATTCCCAGTTCGGTCAATGATGTCAGTTCCAAGGTAACACCCAGCTTGGCGTTGATGGCTTTGATAAAGGCTTGTCTGCCCTCGGGGGTAGAGAGCACATAGCTGGCCAACACGCAAAGACCTATACTGTCAACCACAGCCATGATGATCTGGTGATGGCGGGAGGCGGCCACCTGCCCTTCGGTTTTTAAAGGGTCCAGCTTGCCGGTGACATACTCGGCCACCACATTGCCGGCCGTATGGTCGGCCCCCATGGGGCTGGTGGCGTAAGTCACGGCGTTGCCCTGCATGGCGCGCGGGTCGTACCCGGAAATGCTCTGACCTTTGACAATGGGGACCCGGGAATGTTTAAAGTATTTTCCCACGGCTTCGGGTCCGTTTCCCAGAACACGGCCCAGTTCGGTTCCCTTGGCAATCTCTTCCACCATATCGATGGCGGCTTGACCGTCGCCGAATGATTTGTAGCCGGCATCCATGGCCACCGCCACACCCACGCCGGTGCTCATGGTGTCGATGCCCAGATCGTCGCATAAAAAGTCAAGCTTTGCGATGGTATCCAAATCATCGATACCGGTCATCCCTCCCATGGACCAGATGGTCTCGTACTCCAGGGAGCTGGTGACATACTTGCCCTCCGCGTCGACAAACTCATTGGAGCACTTGATCGAACATTTGGAGCAGCCCTGATGGCCGGTCTTGCCCCCCCGCTTAGCCATCAACTCGGCCATGTGCTCGCCGCTGATCTTTTCCCAGCCTTCGAAAACCCCTTTGGTGGCGTTGTAGGACGGAAAGCCCCCCATGGAATTGACCGGCGCAACCAGCCCAGCCGTGCCGAACTTGGGCATAACGTCGGCGCTGAAGGGATTGCTGCGCACGGCACGGGCAAAATCCTTGGCCGCTTTCTCAAAGGCCTCGGGATCGGCAATCGCATCCGTCGCCCGCCCTCCCGAATCCAGCACAATGGCTTTTAGCCCTTTGGATCCCATGACCGCACCCAACCCACCGCGTCCGGCAGCCCGGCAGGGACGTCCTTTTGTGTCGGTGGATTGGATGGACGCCGCTTTCAGCATCTGCTCGCCGGCCGGGCCGATACACATAATGGCATTGTGGGAACCGTAAGATTTATATAAGGCCTCGACCAACGCGTATGTCCTCATTCCCTTGTATTCGTTGGCCGGAACCAACCGCGCCTCTCCGTCCACATCCACCTTGAGCAACCAGGATTGGTCTTTGTGTGCACGACCCTCTATGATGATGGCTGTAATGCCCAGGCGGCCGGCTGCATCGCCGAAGGTCCCGCCCGCATTGCTCTCTTTAATGGTACCGGTCAGCGGGCTTTTGGCCCCCACGGCAATTCGACTGGTATTGACCAGCTGCGTGCCCCCCAGTAGGCCGGGAGCAAAAAGCAGGATGTTGTCAGGTCCCAGTGGATCGCAAGTGGGCGGTACATGGTCGTTAATATAAAGGGAGATTAACCCACGACCGCCCAATCCCAGGTATTGGGAAGGTACCGGTTCAACGCGGATTTCTTGGCTACTCATATTAATACGGATAAACCTCATAACTAACTCCAATGATATGAGCTTGTCAAATGGCTTTTAGGCTACCTTATTTGACCTGTCAAATCCAATGGCCCCATGCCACCCAAATTTGAATTTCCATTTGTTTCAACTATTCATATAGTAACCACGATCAGCAAAAAAAGAAGGGGGCATAGAGGGTGAGGTGATAAGAATTTCCTTTTTCGGATTCAAACTATACGGAATTCGCCATTTTGTGTCAAGCCAGAATCAACCTCATACAACAGCATAATCCGCATTGAAGGCATAATTTGAAGGCTTCTCCACTGCTCTCTTTTATAACATCTATAATCTCTTTCTAGGGAGGATACACTCTCCACTTTCTTTTTATTCCTCTTCATTAGCCTTAATGTTTTCCCTGATTCACCATTGTAGTTACTACTGATAAAACATTTGATGGTGGATTTTGGCTTTAGCCCTTCTTTGACATTCGGTCAACTGTATCCATCAGCTTCTGCAATCCATATCTATTTGCCAAAGCTTCCAACCCTATCTCCACTTCCTCCCGCTTCACTTCTTTTTCTCCTTCTTCCTCTTCCCTTTCTTCGTAAGTCAGGGCGCCAAAATCGCACACCTGAACACACATCGGCTCTGATAAGGGCGGTTCGTCTTCACACATATCGCATTTCATAGGGAGGCCGGAATCGGGTTCTTTGAAAATATCCCTGGATGGGCAGGAAGCCCTACAGAAGACACACTCGTCGTAGTCCTTTCCGTCAATCGTGTATTTGTCTCTTCCCATACATTCGGCAGGGGTATAATCACCGGCACGTACCGGGACATAAACATCTTTCAGTTCATCTTTAACCACCCGAATCCGGGCCCTCGCCGGGTTAATACTGCTGTATTTCGGCACAGCGTGAAATGCGGAGCAGGCTAACTCACATGACCGGCAGCCAGTGCATTTATCAACATCAACTCGTATCCCTTTAACAATTTTCTTTTTTGCTCCACCCTTCACGGTTGCCGTACCCCTTCACATCAGTTCTCTACATTTTCCGCCGAGCTCTCTTCAGAAGAAACACCTTCATTGTTTGTCAAGATCCCCCTCTGTAGAAAGTCTTCGCTCACGTAATCCAAGCCCAATTTATCTAAAGTCTTTTTGGTAGGAATACCTTCACTATTCCACCCCTTAAACTCATAGTAGGCGTCAAGCAGCTTAGTTTCCATCTCAGGGTCTCTTACCTTCCAATGATCCTCAGGAGGCTTCTCATCCTTTCTCCTCATTCCTCTTCTAACATTAATGGCTCTCACAAGATTTCGGTTCCTTCTTGCTATTTCCCATAGTCCCTCTTTATCAAGCTCCATCCCGGTCGCAAGTGAGATTATATATGGTATATTATGCGTGTGATACGGAATCCTCCCGCCGAATTGACCTCTAAATGACGACAAAAAGCCGCAGAGCCCGATGGCGTCATCAATGTAATGCATTATTTCATTCCAATCACAAATAGCGCAGGATGCTTCAAAAGGTAGTTCATTACGCTTTTCCCATTCCAAAAACATTTTTTTGAACTTATCATCAGGAACTGCGACCCAGTCTCTTACAAACTTTTCCCGCTCTTCCATAGTGGGAAGGGGGTCCTGGGGGTAGGATCCTTCAATCTGGGTGATGTTCATCTTCTCACCGGTGGCTATCATAAGGAAATAGGGGGGGTTTACCTTTCCCAGCTTGATGGTCACCTGCTCAAATTTTTTGGTGGTGTTATGGTCAAATTCTTCTGCGCCCTTACCAATCTGACGGGCTGCCCAATAAACACCATTGGCTAAAACATCTCCAATCCCTTCCCGCCGAACAATTTTTTCAACCAGCCAGAAAAACCTTTCCTCGACGTCGGTCGGGAATCCCTGCAAATCCCGGTCAGTTAAAATCCCGGCTTCGTAAAGCTCAATGGCAAAGGCTAAAACTTGAGGCGTTGAAAATCCGTCCAGTCCATACTCCTGAGTAACACCAAGGATGTCATAGTTAAAGTCCAGCTCTTTGTGGGCCGCCATCAAATAGGTAAGTTTGTTGAAGCATTTTAAGGCATATCTTTGCCGCCCCGGGTGGTTAATCACTGCATGGCAATCCTTCGGACAGTTATAGCAACTTGTGTCTCGATCCTTCAGCTTTCGAGTCAAAGCCCCCCACTTCTCTTCAAGTTCTTTGTTCCAATAACCCTTTTTTCTCACACGCGCGTTGCCCCAGGCGAAATTGTCGAGGTGGAAAGTTTCATCATCCTCGTGCGCCATAGGGTCCCCACATCTCGGGTTTTCATAAATTTCCTTCCTCAGGCCGAGGCATAACTCAAAAAGTTCGGCCGGTCGGGCAATATTGATGTCCTTTGTTCCACGAACAGCTATCGCCTTTAACCTTTTATCTCCCATAACCGGGCCTACCCCGCGAGCGGCGCTGGAGTTACTGTGATCGATAGTAGCCATATAGACCCTGTTTTCACCGGCCAGGCCGATAGAGGCCACCTGTGCTTTGTCTTGCTTCAACTCCTTTTGAATAAGTGCTGCGGTTTCCTGGCAGCCTTTCCCCCGGAGATGAGTAGCATCACGGATTTCCACTTTTTCATTGTTTATCCACAAATAAACCAGGCTGGGGGACTTACCGCGAATGACTATCTTGTCATAACCGGCATGTTTCAGTTCCGGTCCAAAAAATCCTCCAAATAATGAATGTGAATGCAAGTTTGTCTGGGGAGAAAAGGTATTCACAACGGTACGATTGGCACCGGGAACAGGTGTGGAATGTAAAAGACCGGTGCTGAATATGAGCAGATTATCGGGAGAAAAGGGTCCAACTTCAGGAGGGACTCTATCCCACAGTATCTTGTCGGCAGTGCCCTGCCCCCCCAGATGAAGTTCGGTTAATCTCGGGTCGGTCTCTACCCTCTCAATACTCCCACGGGATAGATCAACTTCTAAAATAAACCCAGCCTCTCCGTACCTCATTTTTTGGCTCCCGAATCATTATTTGCCTTTTCCCCGCTCAGCGTTTCATTCTTAGGGCTGGAAAACCCTGCGGACATGAAAAAGCGGTGATTGATCTCCTCAATGATGTTTGAAAGGAATGTGGCAATTCGTTTCATGCCGTCTTCCCGGAACTCTTGCTTGAGCCCCACAGCCCATATGGCTGCCTGTAAATCCTCCCTGTGCGTCATGACCGGAACGGCTAAGGCGATAAGCCCTTCGATGTATTCTTCCCTGTCGTAGGCAATACCGGTTTTTTTGACGCTCAGAATCTCTTTTTTATAGACTGCCTTGTCAATTATGGTCCTGGGCGTATATCGTTTGGGTGTATTTTCCGACAGGATTTCATCAATGTCTGTTTCAGACAGCTGTGAAAGCAGGGCCTTTCCGGCAACCCCCGCGAAAATTGGTATTCTCATGCCGATTTCTGATGATATCTTGATTCTGTGCGCCCGATCCGCCTTGTCCACGATAATAACCTCCTGATCTGAAAGAATCCCAAAAAAAGTGGACAATTTAAATTCACGATTGATGGTTTCGAGATAAGGATGCACCGTCTGGATCAACTCAGACCCCCCGGCAGCGGCATTGCCAAGGATAAACAATCGTGTTCCCAATCGAAAGAGACCATCGGGTCCTCTCTCAAGCACATTGAGATCGTTCAACGTATGCAGGATGTTGAATACCGTACTTTTATTCAGACCCAGATTCTTGACGACTTCATTGAATCCTAAGGGACGTTTCGCTTCCGCCATCAGCGCTAAAATTGAAAAGCATTTGTCAATGGCCGGCACCCGTTTGTAATTCAATGACATGTTGCCTCCTGGATCATTTTTTTATCCATAAATTTAATCAAAGCAAACCATGATTTCCCTCCCGCATTATCTACAGGGAGAACTAATGGTCTCTATATCAACCAAGTTACTTTCCTTTGTCAAGAAAAAAAGACAAAGACATCGAGCTATTTTCTAAGCATTTATAAATTGTTCTCCGCAAAGTGGAATAGTACCAACATCCTTAAGGCCACGCGGATACAAAATCCATAAGGAAACATAGATGACTGAATTACCATATTCATTCATTGCTACCCAAACGTTTAAGGTGTGAAACCTCATAACTGCCCAAATAAATAAGGGATTCAGCACCAAAGCGGGGGGGCTGTATTGTTACTGGGCGGTTGGGAAACGGGGATATTCATTGGTAAATTTGGCAAGACTTCTCGGTATTACTGGTCAAGCAGTCGGGTATGCTGTACGAAGGAAGGTTAATCGTTGCCTATTCCTCTGACTCGGGTTGGGAAAAAGATGAGGGAGAAATGAGCGCTTTGGTTAAAACAAAAGCTGCTTGCAGTGCCTCTGTAGGGCAAAGCGGAAAACATTCTTTGCAGTCCCAGCACTCCTTAGATGCTATCTCTGGAACGAAACTGATCTCTTTTCTTGTTCCTCTGTCAACAAATCCAACAGCGTACTTCTTCTTGACCTCAGCGCAGTATCTTACACATAGACCACAATGAATGCAAAATGAGGCCTCTTTTTCAAAACGGTCTCTGTCTGCGCCATACTCTTTAGCCAGATCCTGCAATGCAAAGGCATCCGGCGCGTGAGCCATCAATAGCTCTAAGATCATTTTGCGAATTCTATCTACTTTCTCAGATCTGGTTCTTACGACCAAATCTTTTTCTACCGGGTAAAGGCAGGCAGCAACGAGTCTTGTCCAGCCGCGACTTTCGATTTCTACTGTGCAAATTCGGCAAGCCCCATAAGGTTCTAATTTCTCGTGGTGGCAAAGTGTGGGGATAACGATTCCTACACTTTGTGCTGCCTCCAAAATGGTCATCCCTTCCTTTGCTGTAACTTCTCTTCCGTCAATCTGTAGGAGAATTTCACTCATTTTTTTTGCTCTTTCTGACTATAGTCCTTTGTTCTTCAGGAATAGGAGGCGGAACAGGCTCGCCGGAAATCTTCTTCACCGCACCAAAACGAGAGGGGCACACTTCAAAGCACGTTCCACATTTTGTGCATTTCTCTTGGTCAATTACATGGATCTTGTTCTTGCCGCCGACAATGGCCTCGGCAGGGCACTTCCTACCGCAAATCATACAGGCCTGGCACTTCTCCGGATCAATATAGAACGAGATCAGCTCCTTGCAGGAGAGGGCCGGGCACCTCTTCTCCTTGATGTGTGCTTCATACTCTTCTCTAAAGTATTGCAGCGTGCTCAGAAACGGGTTAGGGGCACTCTTGCCTAAAGCACAAAGGGCGGCTTCTTTGGCTACCTCGGATAGCTCCTCCAAAAGCTCGATGTCGCCCTCTTTTCCCTTTCCTTGGGTGATATTCGTGAGAATCTTAAGCATCTGCCTCATGCCTTCACGGCATGGGACACATTTGCCGCACGATTCATCCGTGAGGAAGTCAAGGAAGTACCTGGCCACATCAACCATACAGGTATCTTCGTCCATTATAATCATCCCACCTGACCCCATCATTGAACCGGCCTTGGTGAGTTCATCAAAACCAACTTCCAAATCCAACAGTTCCTCAGGGATACATCCGCCGGACGGTCCTCCGGTCTGCACTGCTTTGAATTGCTTGCCCCCGGGGACTCCACCGCCTATCTTGTAGATAATATCTCTCAGGGTCATGCCCATGGGGACTTCCACAAGGCCGGTATTGGTTATCTTACCGACCAGGGAGAAAATCTTCGTGCCCTTGCTTCCTTCAGTTCCAAATTGTGTAAACCAATCAGCGCCTTTATTGATGATAAGCGGCACATTCGCCCATGTCTCAACATTATTCAACACGCTGGGTTTCTCCCAAAGGCCCTTAACGTTGGAGCGGATATACTTCGGTCTGGGCTCTCCTGCCCTGCCTTCCAATGCCGTCATCAGAGCAGTCGATTCACCGCAGACGAAAGCGCCGGCTCCCTTGTGCACGATAACTTTGAAATCAAAGCCTGAGCCAAGGATGTTTTTCCCAAGAAAACCGTACTCCTCAGCCTGCTTGATAGCGATGTTCACATTTTCCACTGCTAAGGGGTATTCCTGTCTGACATAAATATAGCCCTCGTGGGAGCCGATGGCATAAGCGCCGATGGTCAACCCCTCGAGGACTGAGTGAGGATTCCCCTCGAGAAGGCTCCTGTCCATATAAGCGCCGGGGTCCCCCTCGTCCGCATTGACGATCACATATTTTATCTCGCCAGGGGCATTGCGGGACCCTTCCCACTTTCTCCCGGCGGGAAAGCCGCCACCGCCCCTCCCTCTTAGGTTGGATTTTTTGACTTCTTCCACAACCTGCTCAGGGGTCATCTGCGAAAGTGCTTTGGCTAATGCGGAATAACCGCCGATTGCCAGATAGTCATCGATGCTCTTGGG
>CAZUHR010000106.1:0-9709 GCA_964620335.1 uncultured Desulfobacteraceae bacterium | reverse complement strand
CTTTAACTCCTACCTGGTCAATATCTATGTTTCTGTTATCCTTATGGTTTTGTATGTCTTTCATGGTCGTATCATCCAAGATCAGGTGTTCTTTTCGACTATATTATATTGCTGGCTAAAGTCAATAGAAACGTCCTGAATATAGCGGCAGCCTTTCAGACATCCCTAATTAAAGGATCCCTTCTCCACAACCAGGTAATCCTTCAACTTTTCACCAAGCGAATCAGGCCAGTCATCATCATATAAAAAGGCATTTATCTCCTTTTTTGTGAGACTTCTCAGAATGTCCCCCGGCAACTCTCTCAATGCCTCTATTCTACCGGTCTTGGGTTTTTTAGCACGGTTTTTCTTTTCATCCATTTAGAACTCTCCTTCAAGAATTTATGGTATTTATCATGAAAGATCTATTTCATATTGCAGTAAAGAATCCCCACCCCAAGGGGAGCTTTATTCCCCAGTAAATACGTCACTATTGCGCAAGTTTATACTGTTTGATATCCTTTTGTAGCATATAAAAAAGCCCCCTCTCTGTTGGGGGGCTCTTCTTTAGATTATTGCCTTTACTGAAAATAAATTTTTAAACCCACACCCACAACAAATCCATCCAAATCGATTTCATAAGTTTGGTAATAACCAGGTGCAGCCATGTTTAAATCCGGCTTTGACCAAATGTACTTGGCATCCAGATTTAAGGCCACATTCTCCGTAAAGAACAACTCTAGTCCGGCATTGGCATGCCAGGCAAAACTGTCATCCAGATCCACATTAACACCTGGATTTAAGGCCGTCCACGAAGGATCTTGATCAAAACTATTAAAATACCATCCCACTCCTCCTCCAATATAAGGCTTAAATCCCGAATTTGTTGGGATATGAATCCTAAGCGTCCATAACAATGGAATCGTCGATATCTCTCCGCCTCTCATGCTCTGACCGGGCGTAGTAAATTCCGTATCCCTGTCAAGCACATAATCAGCACTCAGTTCCATAGATAACACGTCGCTCATAACATAGGTGGTATTTATTCCAAAGCTAAATGAAGAATCAATATCAATATCAACCCTAGTTCCATCAGTTACATCTGTGGTACTATCATCTACAGAAAAAACAAACCCACCCCGGACGCCTATTCCGAATCTGCTACCTTCAGATGCCAGTACTATTGATGAAAACAATATCAGGGAAATAACCACAAATGGTACTAGGATTCTCTTCATAATTCTTTCCTCCTTTCGACACAACTAGAACATTCGAGCATTTTTCCATAAGCAAACACCTACGGGCTTATACTATTCATCCTCTTCCTATTCTTGACAGACAAAGTTTGACGGACTCGTAAAAAGTCTGTCAATCCCGCAAAGCGGGAGGGTGAGGGTGGAACCATTTGAATTTACCTCAAATGGCGGGGGAGGGGACGCCCTTCCCCGCCTAGTGAAAAGGCCCAGAGCTTTTTACGAGGTTATCAAGTTTAGAAGGAAAGACTCTTTTATGTCAAGCAAATCGAAAAAGGCCAAAAATTTCACCTGAAACAGGAATTCATCACGGTTTTTGTTGACATTCGGAAGGGCATTTGCCAATTCAAAATAATAGAAGTTAATTATCATCGATCCAATAGAATAAAATCACGTATCGAAGGGAGAATTAGAATGATTTATACGGTGACATTAAACCCGGCACTGGATCGCACTATTTTAGTGGAGAAACTTGTTGAGGACGATACCACCCGTATTCTTTCTGAGACCCTGTACGCCGGCGGAAAGGGTATTGACGTTTCACGGGTCGTCAGGGAATTGGGAGGCCAGAGCGTGGCCCTCGGTCTTGTTGGAGGATATGATGGATTGAACCTTGAGGGTCTTCTTATTAATGCAGGAGTCATGACCGATTTCACAAAAATTTCAGGGGAAACCAGAACCAACATAATACTTAAGGAGAAAAACACAAGTAATCAATTTGTGATCAGTGCGGCCGGTCCGCAAGTGTCACCAACAGAGATCGGTCAGCTATATAATAATGTGCTTCAATTACAATCCATGGATTATCTTGTGTTAAGCGGGAGTCTTCCGAGAGGAGTGACCCCAAACGTGTATGGCCAGCTTATTCTTGCAGGCAGAAAAAAGGGATCATTCGTTGTGTTGGACACAGATGGCCTGGCATTAAAAGAATCGATCAATTACCAGCCAACACTCATTAAGCCAAACCGATTTGAGCTCTCTAGGCTGGTAGGCAGTGATCTTGTACGCGAGGAGGACATCTTGATCGCTTGTGAGAAGGTACACGATTTAGGGATTGAATATATCCTTGTTTCAAGAGGAAAAGAGGGTATAATCCTTTCCACGAAAAACTTTAAAATCAAGGCTGTTGCACCACCTATACAGGTAGAAAGTACCGTTGGCGCGGGTGATTCGGTAGTGGCCGGATTTGTACAGGCTCACTCCCAAGGCAAAGAATTAATAGAGTGCGTACGTATGGCCTGTGCAGCCGGAACAGCTACTGCCAAAACCCCTGGCACGGAACTCTGCCATTTCCCAGAGGTGGAAGAGATCTTGCAGCAGATCGAGATCGCTCACTTGTAGGTTTATTTTATGGGAGACAATTATGAAGATCGCAATCGGTTCAGACCATGCCGGGTTCCATTACAAGGAACAGATCAAAAAATTCCTAAAAGAAAACGGGTACGAGTTTCATGATTTCGGTACCTATTCTGGCAATGCGGTAGATTACCCCCTTTATATCCGACCTGTGGCTGAGGCAGTCGCAAGGGAAGATTATGACAGGGGCATCATCCTCGGCGGTTCAGGAAACGGCGAAGCCATGGTGGCTAATAGAATTGAAGGCATCAGGTGTGCGCTTTGCTGGAACACTGAATCTGCCCTTTTTGCCAGAAAGCACAATGATGCAAACATGCTTTCCCTAGGAGAAAGAATGATCTCGCCCGAGCAGGCCCTTGAAATTGTGAAAACCTGGCTTGAAACCCCATTCGACGGCGGACGTCATTTGCGGAGGATCAAACAGATTGATCGAAAACAATCCTTGACGACCCGCTTGGAACAATCTCCAAAGAAAAATAAACCTTCTGAAGACCATGGATCAAGAGGACAAAAGCATGGATCAAATAAGCCCGAGACCGGAGAATTCGATCTGCTCATCTCCTTTCGATACATTAAGTATATCGAGGGAAAAAACTCTATTACTCTTCAGGTTGATCCTGGACTCAAGACACCTACAATAATTCATATCCCTTCCCCTGAAAGCTGGAACTCGGAAGTCCCTGAATGGGCACAAAATAGAAGAAAGGAAATTCTGGATCGCATAATACCGAAGTGTAGCCATCTAAAATGTGAATGGCGGGAATATTGATGTGCATCAGTGACTAGATATCAGTTCATGGGACACGCAAAACAGCTTATTAAAAACCTTTCAAACACTTATTAACAATACTAAACATTTGATAACTCCCATGGCTTGTTTGTATGATTGGGAAGTCGCTCAGTTCCGCTATCAGTTGACGCCTCTGAACAGGTCTATTGAACAGGCTTTCCTGGGCCAAGGGTGACATTCGTCGGTATCCCACTCTGAAGACGCACGGCAAGTTTGTATTTTTCCGGATCCACATAAACGGCCATGGGGTAACGCTTCAATATATTTTCGGCATATTTTTCAAAATCAGAGATTTTTCCATAAACATCGGGATGTACTTCCACAAATATCCGGTCGCCCTTTCGTCCAATTTTTACAGGTTCATAAATAATCTCAAGTTTTGTTTTTAACTTCACCTTGGGGTAAAGAAGGCGAATATGTTCGGGATAACAACGAACGCATCCGTGACTCACAAGCCTGCCTACCCCCCACGGCATATGTGTTCCGTGAATGGCATAGGCCCCTGCTGAAAACTTCATGGCAAACTTTCCCATGGGATTGCGGGGGCCGTGACGCATTGCTTTTGCCCCGTATTCTCTTCGAAGGGATTCGGGGATATACCAGGTGGGATTAGGCCGCTTCTCATTGATAAAAAAGGTGCCCAAGGGTGTTTGCCAGTCTTTATTTCCAAGCGCAACAGGATATGTTTGTACACGTGACAGGCCTTTTTGAAAAAAATAGAGCCTCATCTCTGGTACGTTGATGACCAGTTGTTGATGCTTTGTGGTCGGAAGCACCCACAATGAGGGGATAAAAAGGCGCTCATTAATAGGCGGCATCCAGGGGTCCATTTGAGGATGTGGAAGAGCCATTTCATTGTACCCCAACCCGTGGTCTCTGGCTATGTCTAATAATGTATCTTCAGATTTTACAGTGTAAAATACTGATTCCCCAATAACCGTCAGGTCATCGTAGCGATATTCGTATGCCTTGGTTTTGACGTTGTATTTATCTTCACCCAATGCTTGGGATAAAACCAGTCCAAATAAGAACAGGATCACAACTAAGGTAGAAACTGTTTTAACAATAATGCTCATATTAACACTCTGTCACCACCCGGCCGCCCTTGCTGAAGATTTCTATTCCCATGTTATAAATTTTCAAGGAAGGTGAATAAATCCTTCCATACGGAAATTCTTGGTACATCTTCGTCCGGGTCTTCGGCCGGCTTGAAAAGGACACCAGGTGCAGATGGTATGTTATGGTCCCGGACATAAGTTGTCCAGACGGGCTGGATCCCGGCCTGACTGGCACCCGTTATATCAGATTCCGGATCATCACCAATATAGACAATCCGGTTCTTTTCTACCTCCAGGTCGTCAATGAGCTGGCGAAAAACCGAAGGGTGTGGTTTACGGTAACCCAGCTCGCCGGATATGAGCACCATATCAAAGAAAGGCGTAAGCCCTACCCGGTTAAGTATCTCCCTGGCAGCTGGAGGGTGGGTAAAATTAGTGAGTAATCCTAGACGGTACTTGCCACTTAGGGCTTCGAGCATTTCTTTTGTTCCGGGAACAAGATGGCAGTATGGAAAGAAGGCTGAGAAATACCCATCAACAGCCACTGCGATCCTGGGATCATCCGGCTGGACATTATAACCCAGGGTATTGAGCGCTGTACTGATCCAGAAGCGGTTGTGCGTCTCCCTTCCATCCCGCCGGGTCTCTTCAAGAAACCCCATTGCGGCTTGACGGTGCGCTTGTTTAAATGATTCGTAATCAAGTGCGAAGCCGTCCTTCTTAAGGCTGTGAAACAGCCTGCGCATGGCCTCACCGATTGTCTGGGTTTCCACCGTGATCAGGGTATTAAAAAGATCAAACCCTATGGCTTTTATCTGATTCATAACATCTATTCTTAATCGGATGTAAAAAGAAATGCAAGAGATTTGGGGGACGCCCTTTATATTTCCAGTTTACATACGACTGTTATTGCTTTATAAGTTAACCATGCCAAGAAAATCGAGAATAGATGCGCCTGGAGCCTTACATCACATAATTGCTAGGGGAATCGAACGCAGCAAAATATTTCAGGATAGTAAAGACGGCAATAATTTTTTGGATCGGTTCGGAGGAATAGTCCGTGAAACCGAAACAAGCTGTTTTGCCTGGGCCTTGATCCCAAATCATTTTCATTTGCTGCTAAAGACTGGTCAAGTTCCCATTGCCACTGTGATGAGACGGTTACTGACTGGATATGCTATCACCTATAACAGGCGACATCATCGGCATGGCCATCTTTTTCAGAATCGCTATAAATCCATATTGTGTCAGGAAGACAACTATCTTTTGGAACTGGTGCGATACATTCACCTGAATCCAATACGGGCAGGGATTGTGAAGGATATTGAAGAACTGGATAAATACCCATTCTGTGGCCATAGCGTGATTATGGGGAGGGCGCAAAAGGACTGGCAAAATATTGAATGGGTATTGAAGTATTATGATGAGAGACTTTGGGTTGCCCGCAGAAGATACAGGGCATTTGTTCAAAAAGGTGTCTCCCAGGGGAAACGCGATGATTTAATCGGCGGCGGTTTAATCCGAAGCAGCGGTGGTTGGTCAGCTTTGAAAGAGATGCGCAAGGCTAAAATATTTCAGAAATCAGACGAGCGGATCCTTGGTAATAGCGAATTTGTTGATCAGGTGCTTATAGCGGCCCAAGAAGAAATGGAGAAAAAAAATGCTTTGATTTCTAAGGGGTATGATCTTGATAAAGTTGCTGCAAGGGTTTCTGAGCTGTTTGACCTTAAACCACATGAGATTTGGGCCCCTGGTAAAGAACATATACGGGTCAATTCACGAAGTTTATTATGCTATTGGGCTGTAAGATATCTTGATCGCGATATGACAGAATTGTCAAAAATTTTAAAGCTTTCATCATCAGCGATAAGCCTATCAGTAAAGCGTGGTGAAAGAATAGCGCATGATAATGGTTACAAGCTAGTTGACAATTAAACTGTAAAACTAAAGGGCGTGCCCTTAATGCCGATGGGTGAATTCGGATCGGTACTTTTAAACGGACAAAGAGTATTGCCAAAAAGACTCATTGATTTAGGGTTCAGTTTTCAGTTCTCTAATATCAAAGAGGCGCTGGAAGATCTTCTATTAAGAAAAACCGCATCCTTATTCTCAACAATTTGGGAAAAAAGCTTAGCGCCCTAATCCTCCTTCATCATAAGAATTTATATTTTTTCTAGATAATTTTATGCTATCATTAGTGGGCCGTCTGAAGGCATAATCAAAATTGTTATCAGATCAATAAATCGCTTGCATCTGAAAACAGGTGTTTTTAAAATAGATTGCTATTACAATTACATTTTGGATAAATTCTTAAAACATAAGAGAGGGTATTGCCATGTCCGAACTTATGCTGTGGAAAAACGAGGAAATGAATAAACTGAGAAGAGACATCGAGCGTCTCTTTGATCGCTGCCGGTGCGACTTTGGAATAGGCCGCTTTTTGGGTGAAATTTCAGAAGGCTTTTCCTTACAGGTTAAGGAAACTGAAGATACCCTTATTGTAAAGGCCCTGCTTGAAGGGGTTAATCCAGAAAATTTGGATGTTTCCATAACCAATGATATATTGTTGACCATCAGAGGTGAGAAAAAAATAGCCACTGCCGAAGAAAGCGGCTACTACCACAGCGTTAAGAGAAGATTCACCTCTTTTACACGTACTCTTCGACTGCCTTGCAGGGTAAGGGTTGGAGAAATCAAGGCCACTTATAAAAAGGGCATACTGAATATAATAATGCCCAAGTGGAAAGCGCAGAAGGCACGCGGCATCAAGGTAGAAATTCACCCTTAGTAAAATTGCCAATCGTTAATTCCTTTTAACAGAATCTGGAGGTCTTAAATGCCCAAGAAAAAAGCATATAAAGAAGTTCCCGTTGAGAAGCTCAGGTGGCAGCTTGATCCAGCAAGCCTCCCCTTTGAAACCACTGCTGATCTCAAACCTTTGAAAGAAATCATCGGACAAAAGAGAGGGGTGGAGGCGTTCCAGTTCGGGATGGGTATGGACAAGCCGGGCTATAATGTATTTGTTACCGGAATGCCCGGGACAGGTAGGACGTCCACTGTCCATAAGCTAATTAAGGAGATGTCCAAGAATGGTCGTGAGCCTGAAGATCTTTGCTATGTGAACAATTTTGAGAACCCGGAAGCACCTTTACTCATTAGCCTGAAGAAAGGGACAGGGAGCGCCTTTAAAAAGGCCATAAATGACCTGGTCGAGGCCCTAAAAAAAGAGATCCCACAACTTTTTGAAAGCCAAGAATACATCAATCTGAAAAAGGAGATCATGGAGACCTATGAACACAAAGGAAAAAGTTTTTTCAAGGACCTTGACGAGAAGGTGAAAGAAGAAGGCTTTACGCTTGTGGATGTCCAGATCGGACAGGTCAAACGGCCGGAAGTGATGCCCCTGGTTGACGGGAACCCTGTTCATATTGACCAATTAGAAGCCATGGCCGAGAAAGAAAGATTCCCGAAAGAGAAATTCGAGGCCTTGAAAAAAAAGCATACCGAACTGAGAGACCAGATTGATCAAATCTTCCTTGAACTCAGGGATCTACAGAAAGAGGTCCAGGAAAAGGTAGAAAAAATGGATCATATGATGTTCATGGAAAATGCAGCCCGGATGGCCGAGCCTGTAACCAAAAAATTTAAGAGCAAGCCAATCAAAGATTATCTCAATGCCCTGCTGGAAGACATGGGCAGTAACCTCCAGATTTTCAGGCCTCAGGCCCAGTCACCCTTGCCGGGCCTGCTGCCCGTCCTTTCCGAGGGCGATCCGTTTTTGCCTTATCAGATAAATCTACTGGTTGACAACAAGGAACAAAAGGGCCCCCCGGTAATAATTGAAGAGCATCCTACCTATCGAAACCTCTTTGGGAGTATCGAAAGGGTTGTCGACCGGAGCGGGATCTGGCGAACTGATTTCAGCAAAATCAAGGCCGGTTCATTTATCAAGGCCAACGGTGGCTACTTGGTGATTAATCTCATGGACGCCATCCTGGAACCTGGTGTGTGGCGGGCTTTGAAGAGGGCTCTGAAAAGCGAAAAGCTCGAAATTGAGACTTATGATCCTTTTTACCTGTTCACAACCAGTGGCTTAAAGCCTGAACCGATCGAACTTGATGTTAAGGTGGTGGTTATCTCAGATCTGTATCTTTATCACCTCCTTTTGGCCTATGATGAAGATCTCAAAAAGATTTTCAAGGTTAGGGCCGATTTTGACACGTCAATGGAAAAAAACGATGAGAGCATTCAGAAATTCGCGGAATTTATCAAGATGGGGACAGAGCAGGATAAATCGAGGCCTTTTGACAGAACTGCTGTGGCCGCAATGGTGGAACAGGCGGTCCGGATGACCGGAAGGCAGGAGAAAATCACTACGAGCTTTACGGACGTAACAAATCTGATCCGGGAGGCCGATTTCTGGGCAGGACAGGAAAATAAGGCTACTGTAGAGGGGCGGCATGTGGATAAGGCCATAGAGGCCAGGATCTACCGGTCCAACATGATAGAGGAACATATCCAGGAGATGATTGACCGAGGGACCCTTATGATTGATGCAGATGGGGAAGTATTAGGGCAGGTCAACGGCCTGGCCGTTTATGATATGGGGGACTTCATGTTTGGCAAGCCCTCCCGGATCACTGCCTCAACCTCCATGGGCCGGGCTGGTATCATCAACATAGAGAGGGAATCGGATATGTCTGGCAGTACCCACAATAAGGGTGTTCTTATCCTGAGCGGATATCTCAGGAAAAAATATGCCCAGGACAAACCCCTGACCATGAGTGCCAGCATTGCCTTTGAGCAGTCTTATGGCGGTGTAGACGGAGACAGTGCGTCTTCTACAGAGATTTATGCGTTGCTTTCCAGCTTATCCGGGATTCCAATCAAACAGTATATTGCCGTGACTGGTTCAGTTAATCAAAAGGGAGAGATACAGGCAATCGGAGGTGTTAATCAGAAAATTGAGGGTTTCTATGACTGTTGCCGCAAGAAAGGCATAACAAAAAATCAGGGAGTTATGATTCCCGAGAGCAATGTCAAAGACCTGATGCTTAAAAAGGATGTAGTAGAGGCAGTAAAAAAAGGGCATTTTCATATCTATCCTGTAAAAACCATTGATGAAGGCATTGAAATTCTCACCGGGAAAAAAGCTGGGGAAAAAAAGGCAGGCGGGACCTATCCCAAAGAGACGATTAATTATTTGGTGGATAAAAAGCTAAAAGAACTGGCCGAAGGCCTTAAGCGATTCGGAGACAAGGAAAACGAAGAGA
>CAZUHR010000105.1:0-9772 GCA_964620335.1 uncultured Desulfobacteraceae bacterium | reverse complement strand
TATCGGGGATAGTTTCGACCCTCATGATTACCTACTCCATATATATAGTTGATGACGAAGAAACCATAAGGGAAGGTATAACAATGGCCCTTCAGGCGGACTACCATGTGGATTCCTTTTCTACAGCAGAGGCTGCAATCGAGGCACTAAAAAGCAATCCCCCGGACCTGGTCCTGCTTGACATAGGATTGCCGGGTATGAACGGGATTGAGGCTCTTAAAAAAATAAAGGGCCAATACCCTGATGTCCTGATTATCATGATAACCGCTTACGAAGATGTAAACACGGTGGTTTCTGCAATGAAGCTTGGTGCCTATGATTATGTTGTGAAACCCATTCATATGGATGGACTTGAGGTATCTATTCGTAATGCCCTTGAAACTATAAGTCTGAGAAAAGAAGTCCAAATCCTTCAAGAAAAGTATCTCAGGGAGAACCTCCCTTGCTTTATAGGAGAAAGTAACGTCATCCATGACGTGATGGAGTTTATAGGAATGGTTGCCAAGAGTCCTGACACGCCGATACTGATTTCCGGTGAGACAGGTACTGGCAAGGAATTGCTAGCGAGCGCAATCCATTACAGGAGCCCTAATTTTAAGGGGCCCCTGATCACTATGAATTGTGCCGCAATTCCAAAGGACCTCGTCGAAAGCGAACTTTTTGGTTATGAAAAAGGGGCTTTCAGCGGGGCGAGCACATCTGGGAAAAAGGGATTACTCGAGGAGGCGGCAGATGGAACACTTTTTCTTGACGAAGTCGGAGACTTGGGCCGGGAAGCCCAGGCAAAGCTTTTAAGATTTCTTGAAGATGGCGAATTTTACAGATTAGGAGGGACAAAAAAATTACAAATCCAAACCAGGGTGGTCTCCGCTACGAACAAAGATCTGGAAAGCATGATAGAAGAAAGCACATTTAGGAAAGATCTCTTTTTCAGGTTAGGAGTCATTAAGGTACATGTCCCGTCGTTGAATGAACGAAGAGAAGATATTATTCCGCTTGTCAAACACTTTCTATTCGAGTTTAACAAGAAATTCGCTAAGAAATTCACTGGCATTTCTCCTGAGGCTGAAGAATCCTTGATGGCGTACAGGTGGACAGGCAATGTCCGCGAGTTGAAAAATCTAATCGAAAAAGCAGTTCTAATAGGCACGGAACCGGTTTTAGAAATTAAGGATTTGGGCCTTGAAGGACTTAAAAAAACCGAAACACTTAAGCGGAAAAAAGATAAACCTCCATTTGAGCCGCTATCCCCCGAAGGAATCGATCTTGCTTCAGTTCAAAAATCTTTAGAGAAATTCTATATTGAGGAAGCCTTAAAGATGTCCGGGGGCAATGAAAGTAAGGCTGCCAGGCTTCTTAACATAAACCACCATACCTTCCGCTACAGAAGAAAAAAACTGCAAGTAGAATAAATTACCAATCTTAGTTGTATCCTTGTTAAGCCAACGCCCAATTAGGAGGCCGGCGGCGATCAGCCTTCAACAAAGGTATGGACTCGTTGAAAGGCCTCATCTTTCAAATAAAAAGCCCTCTGCCCCTTTCCCACCTTTAGACAACGATCTCATTTACGCTGCCCTTTTTGATATCTAATTTTAGCGCAGACAGGTTTTGAATTTTTTCTAAAAAGATTTCGCAATTTTTCTAACTTAGGCTGCACTTTCCAATTATTTACATTCATAAATAAAGCTAACATTTTGATTTTATGCCGATTGTGCAGACCATAACTTGATGGCATGCTTCCTGCTATAAAAAGTTACAAAAGGAAAATCAGTTATATGGACAATTAGATAAATAAAGAAAGGAGATTAAGATGAAAAAATTTATCACGGTTCTTTTTGCCTGTGTATTTGTCTTGTCATTTACTGCTCCGGTGCCGGCAAAAATGGTTTTAAAGTATGGACACGTCGCACCACCTAAACATGGCCAGCACATTGGCTGTTTGGCCTTTGCCGACTATGTAAAAGAAAAGACAAACGGCGAAATCAGGGTGGATGTCTTCCCCATGGGCCAGCTCGGTGGCGAGAGATCAATGATGGAACAGATCCAAGGTGGAACTCTGGATATCTGTGCTTCAACCCATGCGGTAGTCTCAAACTTCGTGCCGCAAGTCGCTCTATTCAGTCTCTCCTATCTCTGGCCCAGCAGGGAAGTTGCTTACAGGGTACTGGACGACCCGGAACTCCAGAATATATTTTTTGATCTCTATCCGCGTAAGGGCATGGTCTGTATAGGATATACTGAAAATGATATGAGAGACCTAACAAATATCAAGAGGGAAATTCGAAAACCGGAAGATATGAAAGACCTCAAGATCCGGGTCATGGAAAGCCCTGTTTATCTTGACTCTTTCAGGGCACTGGGAACCAGCCCTGTGCCAATGCCGTTTCCTGAAATCTACAATGCATTGCAGCAAGGGGTGATTGACGCCCAGGACAATCCGATAATGACCTCAATTCTTATGAAATTTACAGAGGTGTGTCCTTATGCAACACTGACCAACCATATCCTTACGGAATGTCCAATGGTAGTTAATATTGATGTGTGGAATAGGTTGACGCCAGACCAACAGCAAATTTTCCGCGATGGAGCCAAGGTTCAAATCAAGGTCAACAGGGAAAAATGTAAAGAACTCAGGGAAAAACTTATCAAACAGGAAGAGGAAAATGGCCTCAAGATAGTCCGTTTAACAGCGGACGAGAGAAAGGCCTTCATGAAGGCAGTTCTTCCGGTGCATAAGAAGTATGAAAAAAAAGCGGGGAAAATCCCCAAAAAGGACAAATATGGAAAATACGCGGGAATGACATACTACCAGCTGATCCAGGAAAAGATAAAGCAGTACGAGTAAGGTATCGCAATTGTGGGGAAGGGCCTGAGCACCCTTCCCCGATGATCCTCAAAAACTCTTGTTTCTTTAACATACTTTTCCTTCTAAGTCGGCAGCCATCAAAAAGGAGATATCGGGTAAAATGAAAAAATTCCTAAATATTATTAATAATATTGAAGAACTATTCGTCGGATATGTCCTCCTGATTCTTGCCTTCGGCGCCACCTACCAGGTTATTATGCGTTATGGATTCAACACGGCCTATGATTGGTTTGAGGAGTGGGCACGGTATCTTACGGTCCTCGTTACATTTATGGGCGCAGGACTGGGCGTCAAATACGGCACCCACTTCAGCATGGAGGCCGTAACCCAGTATTCCCCGGATTGGCTGGCCCATCTTCTTAAGGTGATAGCCAACCTGGTCTCATGCTTTGTAATGGCAGTGATCTGCTATTTTTCCTGGATACAAATTGGAAAGCTTGTCCGGTTCGAAGTTCTAACCCCCGCAAGCCAGGTGCCTATGTGGATACCCTATCTACCAATTGGTATTTTTTCTGCGGTCATTTCATTCAGATTCCTTGCTGAATCAATTAGACATGGGAAAGCCATCTCACTCAAGGAACCGTTTAAGCGTACAGGGGGAGCGTCATGATTGCTTTCATGTTCATTCTGTTCTTGTTTCTTTTAATGATATCAACCCCGATCTCTATCGTGATTCTCTCCGTGACAGGGGCTACGCTCTCCATCTTTTTGGGTGTTCCCCTTCAGGCCCTGGTCCAACAGTTATTCAACGGCATGGATAACTTCGTCCTGCTTGCAATCCCTTTCTTCATACTGGCAGGAAGTATCATGGCCGAAGGTGACATCTCAAAGTACCTAATAGATGTAATGAACCTTCTTGTCGGTAGATTCCGGGGCGGGCTTGCAATCGCCTCCATCCTTGGCTGCATATTTTTTGCATCAATATCCGGCTCCAGCCCTGCAACTGTAATCGCAATCGGATCCATCATGATCCCCGCCCTGGTGAAAAGTGGTTATGATGAAAAATTCAGCATAGGGCTTCTTACCTCTTCAGGTTCTTTGGGTATTTTGATCCCGCCTTCCATCCCCATGATACTTTACTGCCTGGTAATGAATGTCTCTGTCGGCAGGGTGTTTTTGGCCGGCTTTCTCCCTGGCCTTACCATCGGTGGCGCGTTGATCCTTTATGCTTATATGCTCGCCAGAAAACATGACTGGCGTTCGGAACATCACTATACCTTCAAAGAGGTCCTCTTTCTTTTCAAAAAGGCCTCCTGGGGCCTGGTCATGCCTGTGATTGTCCTGGGAGGCATCTACAGCGGTATCTTTACACCCACAGAAGCCGCGGCCGTTTCCGTTGTCTATGCAGTTATTGTGGAGACCTTTATTTATAAAGGCCTTACATGGGCCAAGTTTAATAAGACTCTTAGAGAGGCAACCGTTCTTTCCGCGTCTCTGCTTTTCATAATTGCCTGCGCGATGACCTTTATCTGGCTCCTGACAAGGGAGCAGCTTCCTGTAAAGGCCGCAGGATTTATCGCGGAACACATCGGAAACAAATATTTGTTTCTCCTGGCAATCAATGTACTGCTTCTTTGCATCGGTTGCGTTATGGATATCGTTTCGGCCATTCTCGTACTGTCCCCTATCCTGTTTGTCACGCTGCAGCAGTTCAATATCAACCTGATTCACTTCGGAATTATGATGATCGTAAACGTGGAACTCGGCTTTCTCACTTTTCCGTTTGGTCTCAATCTTTTTGTGGCAATGGGTATGACGGAAAAGACCTTGACCGAAGTGGCAAAGGCTGTTATGCCTTTTATGGCGCTTTTGATCCTTTGCCTCATGCTCATAACTTACGCTCCATGTATTTCTCTTATCCTGCCCAACTGGCTGATGCCTTAGAATAGGGGAGTAGTAAAAGTAGAAGACAATGCAACACGAAATGAGAGATGAATTCTTCAATGCGGCAGACTACTTCCTTGACCGCAACATCCGTCAAGGAAGGGGCCACAAAATCGCCATTTATACCAAACACCGCAATTACACCTACAACGACATCCAGAAGATGGTCAATAAGACGGCTAACGCCATGCGTGACCGGGGTGTACACATCGAGGACAGGGTAATGATGCTCATGCTCGACATACCCCAGTTTTACGCAATCTTCTGGGGTGCGGTCAGGATAGGCGCTATACCCATACCGGTTAATACGATGCTAACCCCGGAAGATTACCAATATTATCTCAATGACAGCCGGGCGCGTCTTCTTGCCGTATCGGAAGAACTACTTCCTGTAATAAACATGATCAAGGGTGATCTTCCGTACCTTCGTGATATCATCGTTATTTCGGAAACTGAAGGTGCGCATATACCCTTCAGACAGAAATATAGAAGTGCATCAGCCTCAATAAAAACAGCCTTTACCACCCGGGAAGATGTCGGATTCTGGCTTTACAGTTCGGGTTCCACAGGTTCTCCAAAGGGAGCCATCCATTCTCAATACGATATGGTAGTAACTTCCAGAGCTTATGCCAAAGGTGTGCTTGGGCTAACGGAGGATGACATCTGTTTCTCGGCAGCACGGTTGTTTTTTGCTTACGGCCTTGGAAACGGGATGTATTTTCCAATGTCGGCCGGATGTTCCGTAGTGCTCAGTCCTCACCGTCCGACACCGGAAATAATGTTCACCTATTTGGAGCGGTTTCGACCCACAATATTTTTCGGCATACCGACTCTTTACGGCCAGATGCTGGAATACCAGGCCCACGTTGATGGAAATAACAGCTCAAAAGCAGATCCAAATTATGATCATACGTTCTCTTCGGTCCGTATTTGCGTGTCGGCGGGAGAAGCATTGCCGCCAGACATCTATTATCGCTGGAAGGACCGATACGGTATTAACATCCTCGATGGTATGGGCTCAACGGAAATGGCCCATATATTTCTTTCTAACAGACCCGATGACATAAGACCGGGATCAACAGGTAAACCTGTTCCTGGATACGAACTAAAATTAGTGGATGTTGAAGGAAACCAGGTGGCTCAGGGGGACATAGGGACTCTGATGGTCAAGGGAGACAGTGCAGCGCAGTTTTACTGGCATAAAAGGCAAAAATCGCGCCAAACCATGCAGGGGGAATGGATAAATACCGGCGATAAATATTACGTTGACAAAGACGGCTTCTACTGGTGCGCAGGGCGGGCCGACGACATGCTAAAGGTCGGGGGCATATGGGTCTCCCCTCTGGAAGTGGAAAACTGTCTGGGAGAGCATGAAGCGGTCTTCGAAAATGCCGTTGTTGGTTGTAAAGACGATAAGGGACTGATTAAGCCCAAGGCATTCGTTGTGCTCAGAAACGGGTTTGAACCCTCAGACGAACTATCTGAAGAACTGAAAAGATGGGTCCAGGAAAGACTTGCCAAATACAAGTATCCGCGCTTTATAGAATTCCTTTCGGAATTGCCCAAGAGCACAACCGGTAAAATCCAGCGCTTCAGGCTACGTCAAGGCATAACTATTTGATGCCCTTTTCATTAACTAAAGGCAGGAGGTGATATTCGTCATGTACGTTCCAAGATTAGTAACCCGCTATTTGAAAAGAGGTATCAAGCTCTATGGACCGAAGGTCTGCGTGGTTGATGGCGACAAGAGGTTCACATATAAAGAGTTTGGTGATCGCGTTAACCGCCTTTCGAACGCCCTGTTGATCATGGGGGTTATGCCAGGAGACAGGGTTGCCTTTTTAGGGCCTAATGATCACCGCATACTCGAGTCTTATTACGGCGTGGTGCAGATCGGTGCCATTTTGACTTGCCTCAATATCCGACTGGCTCCGGAAGAATTGCTTTACATATTAAATCACTGCGGGGCAAAAGCGCTATTCGTTGACTATGAGTATACCGACCTTATTATACCGATCCTAAACAAGCTGGAGACTATACAAAAATTAGTTTTAATTACTAACGGAGAAAGGCCGTCCGGAATTGACTGGCCAGGGTACGACAGTCTGTTAACAGCGGCATCCCCGGAGGTCCCTCCTGAGCCACAGATGGACGAAAATGATGTAGCCGAGATATTCTATACGAGCGGTACAACCGCCCGGCCTAAGGGTGTTATGCTGACTCACCGTAATCTTTGCGCCAATGCCCATACATATATGACGACGCTTGCACTCACGGATAGTGATGCTCAATTGCATACGGTTCCCTTATTTCATGTTAATGGCTGGGGAGCGCCGCATGCACTCACTGCGGTTGGCGGCAAACACGTTATGGTTCGCCAGTTTCGCGCTGAGACTGTTTTTGAGAATATTGAGCGAGAAGGAGTAACTATCTGTGCTATGGTGCCGGCAATGCTTAATACGCTTCTCAACTATCCGGACTATAAAAAATACAAACTTACCACCTGGAAGAAACTGATTCTCGGCGGGGCTCCGGTGCCGGAAGCCTTCATCAAAACTGCTTCAGAGAAGTTCGGTGTCGACGCCCATGTGGTCTATGGTATGACCGAAGCCTCACCAATTGTCACCATGGCTACCTTAAAGTCTCATCTCAAAGAGCTGCCGCGGAGCAAACAATACAGACTGAAGGCCAAGACGGGCATTGAAGTGATTGGAGTGGAAGTGAGAGTGGTAGACAAGGCTGGCAAGGATGTCAATAATGACGGAGTCGAAGTTGGCGAAATAACCGTTCGAGGCAACAATATCATGAAGGGATACTGGAGAGATCCTGAGGCGACAAGCAAAGTAATCATCAATGGGTGGCTGCACACCGGCGACCTCGCAACGATAGACGGTGATGGATATATTGACATAGTGGATCGTGATAAGGATATGATTATCACCGGCGGAGAGAACGTAGCCTCTGCAGAGATCGAGATGGTTTTCTATTCACATCCGGCGGTACTCGAATGTGCGGTCATTGGCGTTCCTGACCCGAAATGGGGTGAGGTTCCGAAAGCACTGACAGTACTCAAGCCCAAGCATAAGGCCACTGCAAAAGATTTGCTGGCATATTGCGCGACCAAACTTGCCAAATTCAAGGTGCCCAAGTCTGTTGAATTCCTTGATAGCCTCCCCAAGACGGGTACAGGCAAGATACAGAAGAATATATTGAGAGAAAGATATCTGAAAAATCATAAGAAAAGAAGAAAAAGCGCCGTACAGGTAGATAAAGGCAAATCCGGAAAAAGTTAAAATATTGGAATCTTTGAACCCTTGATATCTTAAATTCTCTAGAAACCACCCGCCTCTTTCGGACATGACCCGAAGCTTTTTAACCGAATATTAGTCATATCCCTAACCAACCCTTCCTGTTTATCTTGTTCCCGATCACCTCTCTGGTTTGGAATTTTTCGAAAAAAGATTTCGCATTTTTTCTAATCTTCATTGTACAGCAAACCTGTCGTCAAAACTAAAAACGGGCTATCTGCTTGAAATCCCGGTTGTTTTTATGTGTCGGACTGTATGGCATGATTAATGCTTTTTGTGTAAGTAACAGAAGACAAGCCAGCATGAATATAAAAATATTGTCACTTAAAAGGGAAAGATGGATCCGTTTGACGAACTGAAAAAGATGAAAATGCTACTCATAGACGACGATGAGTGGATTAGGGATTCATTGTGTATTTACTTTGAATCCCGGGGATGCAATTTGAGCGTTCTTGAAACAGCGGAAGAAGGCTTAGAAGCCTTAAAAAAACAGGACTATGACATTATCATAACGGATTACAGATTGCCCGGAATGGATGGACTGGAGTTTCTCAAGCGGATTCAAGGTTCTCATCCGCATGCCATGAAGATACTTATCACTGCCTACAGGAGTGAAGACGTTCTTTCTAAAGCGATCAGGATAGGGATTCACGATTTTATCGATAAACCTTTCACAGCCAAAACCATTGAAAATTCTCTATCCCGATTGCTCCGCGAACAAAAAAACAACAATACAGATATCGATGTTCATCATTTGGTTAAAAGCGAAATTACCCGAAATGAGGAGCTATCATGAATAATATACTTATTGTAGATGATGACCGTACAATCAGGTTTCTTTACAAGGAGGAACTGACTTATGAGGGATACAACGTCATCACTACACATGACTGCCGGAATCTGCTTGAACTTATTGACAATGAGAAGCCGGACCTTGTCGTGCTGGAGGCACTAATAGACCAATACAACGGCCTCGATCTCTTACAAAAAATCAGGAACACGTACTATGATCTTCCGGTCATCTTATGTACGGCATATTCCGGCTATAAAAATGATCCGAGGTCCATCGCCGCCGATTATTATGTGCTCAAGAGTTCGGATCTAAGTGAGCTGAAGCAAAAAATCAAAATGGCTATCGAGGCAGCTATTCCATTTTGTGGAGAAATCGTGTCTGAGAAAAAGTCCCCGCAGGTCGACGGCCTTTCCAAGGCCAGGCATGATACGAGAGCATTTATTGCATAGACATTAAGGCAACTTATATAAAGGCCTGCAATATAAAGTTCTTTGGAATAAATCATAAATTGGAACCAAAAAGGAGGAATAACAATGTTAATCAAAAATTGGATGAGCAAAGATCCAGTCACCGTTGATGGAAACGATTCGATGAACCATGCTGTCAAGCTTCTGAAGGAAAACAATATCCGAGGCCTTCCGGTCATGAAGAATGACAGGCTGGTCGGGATTGTAACGGACAGGGACCTGAAAAGAACCTCCGCGTCGGATGCCAATACGTTGGACATACATGAACTTCTTTTTTTAATCGATAAAATTAAGATCAAAGAAGTTATGACCAAAGATCCCATTACAATTCCTTCAGACTATACCATTGAGGAAGCTGCGGAGATTTTGCTGGACAACAAATTATCAAGAGCCCCTGTGGTGGATAATGATGGTGATTTAGTAGGCATCATTACACAGACCGACATCTTCCGGG
>CAZUHR010000104.1:0-9865 GCA_964620335.1 uncultured Desulfobacteraceae bacterium | reverse complement strand
ATACCATGGGCTTCGTACCAGTGTAATTCAGCTTTACATATTATACCATCAGAAAGACGAATTGTCGCCTTCCCTTTCATTTTTCTCCATCGTCCAGAGCCATAGCTTCTTCTTAGGCGGTTGATCTCTCGAATTGCATTACCCACCGCAATCGTTTCGGTTTCAGTAATATCACTGATTATTTCAAAGGGAGTAAACATATGAGATTCTATACCACTTAATGTGGAGTTGAGTCGTAGGCGACGAGCCGTCGGAACTTTAGTTCCGTAAGGCGAGGAGCCTATCGAGCTCAAACGGCTGGTTGGCTAGCCGCTTGCGGCGACGCCAAACAGAAGGATGAGAGCGTAGACTCAACTCCACATTGGCGGTGCCGCAGGCGGCGCCAACAAGTAATTATACGGTTAGACATTTATATACCAAAAATGCAATGTTGATATAAAAATATAAAATTCTATATGGTTGCTAGACGGTTAACATTCAATCCTGCCAAGATAAACGTATACGGATAATTTGAAACTTTGTTATAAAAAAATATCTATTTGCAAATCAGCAATTGAATGTCCTGAACAAAACCCGATTGCATTTTATTCAGGACAGGTGTAGGCACATTTTGAGGTGTTGCTCCATGATATGATCTGAAGTCTGAAGTATCAAAATTACGTTGCTTTAAAAAATCACACAATTATGCGTAATTATGCTAGAATTTTGAGAAAAATTCAAGGCCAGAAAAGTACCCACCAGTAGAATACCAGTATAAAACTGGCCCTACAATAAAAAAGCCCTTCCTTTTTCGTTAAAGTTTTTAATCTTAGCGCCAATTTTTACAAGAAAATATAAAAAAGATCTTGACAGCTATGTTATATTGTGATAGTTTATGTACTATCACTAGGAATACTATATAAAGGAGAAATGCCATGAGAACCATTCGTATTTCAGAAGAAGTTTGGAATGAGATTGCCAAAAGAGGTGTTTTTGGTGAAACGCCGGATGATGTACTGAGGCGTGTTTTCAATTTGGCAGAAAAAAATTACAACAAACAAACATCAGGTTGGAGGCGTAAACAGTACGCAACTAATCGAATGTCTACAGGTGTTAACAACGAGATTTTGTACGTTAGGTTTGCCGATGGATCTTCCAATGAATGGCATCTTCCAGACCGCCATGATAAGAAAGCCCTTCAAGCAGTACGGAGCCAAGCCGTTAGATTTGCAGAGCAGCATGGTGCAACTATAGGCCAGGTAAACGCAGTTAAAAAAGCCTTAACTGATAATGGGTATCATCTGACAAAGTAATCATCAGCGATTTTCATATAAAAAAGGTCCTTCCCATAAAAACGAAAGGCCTTAATTAAGATCAGATATCAGCTTATGGTGCAAAAAACCCTAAAAGCATTTTATTAACTAACTTTCTTTTGTGCAGTGCAAAACTGGTATTAGGGGCATGGCTATCTCCTATTAATATATAGTTCCCGGCGTTTTTCTCGGTGTGTATCGAGACGGGCTTTTGCTGCTTTTGATTCTTCAGGCATGGTTTCAATGAGGCTGATCTCCCCGGCTTTGAGTTGATCAGATACACGTATTATCAATTGACGGACAGAACTACTTCCCTTCATTCCCTCCATTTCGGCAATTTCGGACGGCCTTAATCCAAAAAGCTTGTTCAATAGATACCACCTTTGACCTTTAGGAAGTTTCCCGGATCTTTCTTCAGTCTGTTTCACATACTGTTCTCTTTTCCGGGCTTCCTTTCCCTGGTCCATAATCTGCAAGACATCAAGGACGCGATTGACGGCTTTATGATAGACCTTTATTGCGTCATGTTCGGTTATCTCGTATTTGACGGCCAAATCCTCATAAGAGAACTTTTGAAAAAATCGGTCAATGAAGATACCTGTTTATTTAAATTGAGGTTCAAAGGATCTGAAAGGGCTTTCGTTTTCTGTTGAAAATGCGGGGTCGGCATCTAGATCAATTTCGGGGAGGGCGAGAAGGTCGCGAGTTCCCCGCCCTTTGAGACTGTGTCGTAATGTCATTGCGAGGAGCCCCAGGCGACAAAGCAATCTTGTAACACGTCGAAATTAAAGGGATTGCCGCGCTCCCTTTGGTCGCTCGCAATGACCGGGAGGAATTGTGACACAGTCTCTTTGGGCGGGATCTAAGGACGAGCTTCTCGTCGTCCCCCCAGCAGCTTACGAGGCTTGCCATTTTGAGAAGTTGACAGGCCTTTCTATTATATGTATGTAATACTCTGTTTATATTCTTAAGAGCCAAAAAAATGGCACTTATTATGTCGGCTCTACGCGGAATTTGGAGGAAAGGCTTGATCGTTACAACCAGGGCTAGAAGCCTGTCACCTAGCGGGGACAGGCTTTTTTATAAGGAAACAAAAAAGAATGTCTCAAGAAGCACCATCTTCAAATGAACTGATCCTGCTCTTTCGTGATGCCTTCAAGTTAACCTTTGATCTGTTCAAGATCATAGTACCTGTGGTGATAGCTGTAAAAATCCTCCAGGAGCTTGATCTTATCAAATATCTGGCAATACCGCTCAGTCCCTTTATGCGTTTGGTCGGCCTGCCGGCCGAAATGGGCCTTGTCTGGGCTACTGCAATGCTAAACAACCTGTATAGCGCAATTGCCGTTCTCCTCTCCCTTGTCAAGGAGACGCCAATTACTACGGCCCAGGCTACCATATTGTGTACTATGATGCTCGTAGCCCATAACCTGCTTATTGAATTGAAAATTGCCCAGACTTCAGGGCCTCGGCTGATATTTCAGACCCTATCCCGGCTGGTGTCAGCCCTTATTCTCGGCTGGATTCTCCATATCTTCTATTCCTACTCAGGACTGCTCCAACAGCCCATTAATATCCTTTTGAAACCCGATCTCGAAAGCACCCCCCAAAACGAACCCTGGATTTCCTGGGCTGCGGGGGAAGCACAAAACCTCCTTTCCATCTTTTTTATCATCCTCGGACTTTTTCTGCTCATGCATTTACTTAAAAAACTCAAAATCATTGATGCAATGAACCGGTTACTTCGCCCTGTCCTGAAACTTATGGGCATTGGCCCAAAAGCTTCAGCCGTCACAGTTATTGGACTGACATTGGGTATAGCATACGGCGGCGGGCTTATCATCCATGAGGCCAGAACCGGCCACATACCCAAAAAAGACGTATTCTATTCCCTTACTTTTATGGGCCTCTGCCATTCTCTTATCGAAGACACCCTTCTCATGGTAATGGCCGGGGGTCATCTCTCCGGCTTGCTTTTTGCGAGGATTGTCTTTTCTCTTGTCGCTGTAACCCTTATTGTAAAAGCAAGCGCCCTCCTGCCGCAGGCCTTTGGCGACAAATTTCTCTGGGGCGATCCTCGATAAGTCATAGTCATCCTTTTTTTACAGGGAAATACCGCCCAACCGAAGGGCGGTGCTTTATTGCCTAGTAAAACACTATAGTTCCTGCCAAATACATGGAGGATGGGCCATGGCGGTCTCTTTTCAAAAATCGCATCTAAACTTCTGTCGTTAGAGTCTAACGCCCCCATTCCCGCAAACATCCGGCCCGGGGTAGACATTGCAGCATAAAGCCACGACAAAGAGTCCCTTCAGGGGCTGTTCACAGATGAAATTTAAGGCCTCACTAACGTTCCATAAAAGGTCAGCCTATGCGGCTTTTGAAAACAGACCACCATGCCCCTGCTTTTAATCTATAATAGAGACGCAAAACCTGAGGCGAAGGCATGGGACTCTTCGAAAGGACGCATCTTTCGGATAAAAACGTCTCTAGCCTTTATCGCGGCCCGAGTTGTGGTCTGCACTGCAACGCTCTAATGGAATCCCAGTACTTCAATTCCAGCAGACCACAGGAAGGGCCGCTTGCACCGTAGGAGTAGATGCGGAGTGGAGAAGAGTGCCATGCCGTCGTCTCTTGACTAGCATAACCAACCGACATAATCCACGCCCCGAGGGAGGAAATTTTTTACTTGGCGGATTTGCCAATTTTCAGTTGGCAACCTGTCCGCCCTAACTCGTGGACGAGGGCATGTGAGCGCAGGGGTTGCATATTAACCATATCTAAATTATAAATAAGGAATCCAATTCCACAACGACTGTGTCACAATTCCTCGCGGTCATTGCGAGCGACCAAAGGGAGCGCGGCAATCCCCTTAATTTCGACTCGTTACGAGATTGAGGAGCTTGTTCCGAGTGAAGCGAGGAATCCTTTTTGACGTTATTTCGAATCCTGCTCCCTTCCTGCTGTCAACGTCCGGCTCCTAGTTTGCCTCGGCTTCGCCTCGCAACCTCTGGGGCTCCTCGCAATGACATTACGACACAGCCTCACAGGCCATGGTTCTCAAATGGGCAATAAATTTTATTTACGATCTGAGCATACAACGTAATTGGGAGGTTAGACATGAAATTGAAAGATGCAGTCCTTTCCAGGAGAAGCATAAGGGCGTTTCTCCCCGACCCTGTATCACGTGAGAAGATCTTCAAAATTATTGAACTTGCCAGATGGGCACCGTCCTGGGGAAATATACAGCCCTGGGAGATCATTGTGGCGGACGGTGAAAAGACAAAGCTCCTTGCTGAGGCATTTGTAGCTGAATCAAAGAAAGGTGCCAGCCCTCGGCCGGATATAAACATGCCGGTCAAATATCCTGCAATTCACAAAGAGAGGTACGTCTCACTCGGAAGGGCCCTATTTACAGACATGGGAATCGCCAGAGAAGACAAACAAGCCCGCACTGAACACTACCTTAATATGTATCGTTTCTTCGGCGCCCCGGCTGTCATATACCTCACTATCGATGGAGGTCTGAACGAGCCTTATGCCTGCCTGGACATCGGCTCCATAGGAACTACAATTTGTTATGCCGCCGTCCAAGAGGGGCTTGGGACGATCTATCTGGCTGCGTCAATGCATTATCCTGACATCGCTAGAAAAATCCTTAACGTGCCTGAAACAAAAAAAATCGTAATCGGCATTGCCATTGGAACACCCCATACCGAAGCCCCGGCAAGCCTTTTCCGGAGCCAGAGAGAGCCCGTAGAAAAAATTATGTGTTTCGCCTAATAATCTGCACAGGCCTGCATGCTAAATGCTTTGAGTATATCAATTTCTGATACTAAACATTAGAGACCGTTTTACTATGGATTTATGCCGGCTTTTATGGTATCCCTACAAACAAAATGCATAAGGAGCAAAATCACATGCAAATAAAAAAATCGATTATATTTATTTGTGCTGTTTTATTTCTCGTTTCCTGTGCTGGCACGCAAAAATTTTCTTCGGCCCAATATGAGTTCGAAAAAGGGCTCGCACTATTTAATGATGCAAAATATGAACAGGCTGTCCCTCATTTTGTAAAGGCTTCTGAAATCGAGTCGAAATACCTGGAAGCTTATGTGTACCTTGGCCGCTCCTATCTAAAACTTGACAGGTGGATCGATGCTATCTCACCTTTGCAAAAGGCCTATGGTTTGGCCCCGAAGGAAACAACAAAATTGATTGCCGGTGACCTTTTCGATGCATTTTTCGGTGCCTCGCTTTCCGAGTTTGGAAACCGTAATTATGAGGCTTCTATCGATTATATCAGACAAGCCCTCAAGCTAAACCCTGGATCTGCAATTGCCGTAAAGGAGTTGTCTAAATCACTGTTAGCCTTTGGCGCGAAGTTGCTATCCGATGGAAAGATAGTGGAGGCCATCCCGGCTTTCAAAGAGGCTGTTGAGTTATCACCTGGTAATTTTGATGCCTATTTCGGGCTTGCCAAGGCATTATTTTACAACGGCGAAGCCCTGAATGCCCTGGAAGCTGTTAGAGAAGCGATAAGAATAAATCCAAAAAACAAGGAGCTTGTAACGACACTGCTATCCTTTGGCGCAAAATTACTGTCGGACGGAAAGATGCCGGAGGCCATATCTACCTACAAGCAAGCTCTTATGTTATCACCCCTCAATATTGATGCTAGTCTTGGTCTTGCAAGGGCGTTTTTTAATAATGGTGATTTCCGAAACGCCATGAAGGCTGTCAGAAATGCGATAAAAATAGATCCAAAATCCGACGAAGCCAAGGCTCTCCTTTTGGAACTAATGACACGGCTTTAAATACTGGACCCCGACTCATAAAAAAGGAAGGTTAAATAAATCAGTTAGCCTCATTACAACGACCTAAGACAATTTGAGTTCAGCAAGACCTTTAGTTCCCATAGGCCCTTTCTATGGAGGCGTTCATGAACCCCAGATTTAGAATCCTTGTTCTATTCCTGGTTTCATTGGCGGGAATATTCTTTCTCACATCTCAAGCTCATACCTCAAAACCAATCGGTAAAATTACCAGCCTTAAAGGTAAGGTTATTCTGCTCTCAGGCAGGGAATTCAAAGAGGTTCGGATAGGTCACCCGGTATTCCACAGTGACTGGATCCAAACTATGGAAGGAGAGGTTGATGTGCAGTTTCATGATGGCTCCTTGCTGAGGGTGAAGCAATTCTCCAGCACCATAATCCGAGAAAGGGAAGAGACTATAAGCCGGTTTAGTGGGGCCAAAAAAGCATTCCGAAGGATCACCTGTTTTGCGGGCACGCTGGTTCTTAAGATGGAAAGGGCTTTCAATTACGATAAGGAAAGGGTAGCGAATTATCTTCAATCCGAAAATACTGTCAGCGGGGTCCGGGGGACAAAGATAGGCGTTGTTGGGACCAAAACTACGATTGATTGGGAAGGAGAAATGCCCGGCAACATTCAAGGGCCTGTTTCGGTAGGAGCCGTAGCGGAGCCTACTCTGAACAACCTGATGCAAATACCGTGCACCAAAGCACTTTTTGATGCATATCATGATCCGACCCCGGCTAATATAACGAAGGCGATACTACTTGCCTACAAAACAATGCTCGCTAACAGCTTTCTACCAAAAGAAGAGATAAGAAATCTGGAAAAACATCTGAAGAACTTGACACGAATGACGAAAACACTTCCATCTGATTTGGAAAGCCTGGAGGTTGATAAACTCAGGGAACTGATCGAAACAACAAAGCACCAAATTCATACCATTAAATCCCAAATAGCTCAACCACATGGATCTCAATTGAGTCAGTGCTACGAATCACTCCATGTTTTAAATGAAGACATGGTACACCTTGAATCGGCCTATACTGAGTCGGTTATCGGAACGACCAGCGCATGCTTCCCGGCTGGAACTCTTGTAAAAATGGGCGATGGAGGCTTTAAGCGAATAGAAGACGTCATGCCGGGGGACGTCTTGATGACGTATGATATCGGAAACGACTTGTTAAAAACCGGTGACGTGATGGAAGTGTACCTGTTTGATAATAACCACTATTATGTGATCAACAATAAACTGAAGGTAACAGCAGGTGAACGCTTTCTTACTCCCGAAGGTTGGAAAAAAGTCAAATACCTCCAAACGGGAGACTATATACTGAATGCCCGGAGGATGGTGGAAGTGACTTCTTTGACCTTGGTTCACAGGCCAGTCAAAGTATACAATTTACATGTCGCCGATTCACACAATTTTTTTGTTTCGCCCGACGAAACTGCAGCATATCTTGTCCACAATACGGGGGGCGGAGGTGGAGGCGGAAAGTAAAAATTTCAGAGGGAACACTATGAGGCGCAGTTTGATAGCATCTTTTCTTTTTACCTGCTGCGTATTGCCGGTGATATGGGTAGTGCATTCAACAGGGTGGGTCACCCATGAAAAAGGGCTAACATATACACATTCAGGATATGTTTTCGCGGCAGAAGGAGATCAAGGTGATGAAGAATATGAGGCTGGTAACAAAGCTCGTCAGGACTTAGACAATTCCTCAGCTGCGGCGCATTATAGGAAAGCAGCCCTGTTAGGACATAAAAAGGCCCAATTTAGGCTGGCTTTGTTGTGTACAATTGATCATGAGGTATGCAAAGACAAAGCTGAGGCGGTCCAATGGATGAGGGCCTCAGCTGAACAGGACTATACGCCGGCACAGCGTGTTCTAGGTCACTGGTACTTGCTTGGGTATGGAGTTGAAAAGAATGCAGACAAAGCGAAACAATGGCTAATCAGCGCGGCTAATAAGGAAGACGACATAGCCATGTACCTCTTAGGTAGGATGTATGCCACCGGCGAGGGCGTTGAAAAAAATTATGATAAGGCGTTGAAATGGTTCCGGTTAGCCAAAGCAAACGGCTATCCATTACCTGCTGAATATCTCCGTATGGATAACTTGCCCAAGCTCAAGCCGTACAAAACCCAACAGTCGCATAAAAAGATTATCAAAAGCAGGGAAGATATCATCAGGGAAGTCCAGTCCGGGTTGGCTGCTCTCGGCTACAAGCCGGGTCCGGCAGACGGAAAAATGGGAGAAAAGACGCAAAGGGCTATAAAGGCATTCCAGCAAAAAGTCGGGATTCCTGTCGACGGAAAAATATCCCAAGAATTAGTACGGCAAATTACAGAGGAACTGAAAAAGTAGAATTAACGACGGAAGGAAGCCGTGATTATCAGCCCTTAACACAAAATATTGACGTCTTATGTTAAGGGTTGATCTGCCAACACTGTGCTACCACGAGGCGCTTGGCCCTTACGCGCGTGCAGGCTGTGCATGGTGAAAATTACAGCACCTTTTAGTGCCACTGTTGCCTCCTGTACATATCCGGTGGAAGAGGGCCTGGTCGTCGAGACCGATTCCCCGAAAGCCTTAGCTGCCCGACGTCTCAATCTGGAGTTTCTTCTGAGACGTTGCCCGCATTCTAGTACAATACGGGAGATGGCTGCATGGGAGGGGATGACATATTCCCGTTTCGGCGAGCCCCTGCCGGATGAGGCCGATGAGTTGTGTGTCTTATGCGGGCTATGCGTAAGGGTCTGCCGTGATGTGATTGGTGAAGCTGCTACTTCCTTCGTTGGGCGGGGAACGAAACGGAAAGTGAGCACCCCTTTCAACGTCCATTCCGACGCCTGCATCGGCTGCAGGGCATGTGTCGAGATCTGTCCTACCGGTGCTATAAGGATCGAGGACCGCGGAGGCAAGCGTATTGAGAAACTAAACGACTTTTTGGTTATGAGTCAAATAAAGACCCCTTATCATTAGTAGGTTACTAAGGAAGGTAGGTAAGTAGCAATCTGGGGGAAAAAAATGAGTGCTATAGTAAAAAGAACTAGTGCGGCAAGAAAGGGTAAAATCCCTTTAAATATCACTTCAAGAGGAATATCCGGAGCAATTCCCTTGATAACAAAGACATTAACACCCACAGGTGGGGTAATTACACCCATCTCCGCCACCAGAACAATAATGACACCAAACCAGATAGGATCAAATCCGAGGTCCATGACCACGGGGAAAAAAATAGGAATGGTTACAACCACGAGGGCCATAGAATCCATAAAAAAACCACCGATAAAGTAGATAAAAATAATCACTGCCATGATGGCTGTCTTCGGTATTGGGAGATTGCTTACCCAGTCAGCCAGCACAAAGGGAATGGTTGTCACAGCCATAAAATGACCGAAGATGGTTGCGCCTGTAATAATCATAAGTACCATGCAGGAGGTGCGCAATCCGTCTTTACCAGATTCAAAAAAGGCCTTCCAGCTTAGCTGCCTTCGAATCAAGCCGATCAATAGTGCCCCCCCCGACCCAATGGCCCCGGCCTGAGTAGGGCTAAACCATCCCAGGAACAATCCCCCAATAGTCAGGACAAAAAGAATGAGCGCTTCTATCATTCCCCCAAAGGCCTTTGCCTTTGCCTTCCAGCTTGTAGGAGCTCCAGGGGGCGCAAGTTTGGGATTTCGGTGACAGAGAATAGTCACAACTAAGACAAATAGAAGACTCATAATAAGGCCCGGCAGCACACCGGCAATG
>CAZUHR010000103.1:0-9891 GCA_964620335.1 uncultured Desulfobacteraceae bacterium | reverse complement strand
CCGAGTCTCTTGAGCGCCGCCTCAAGATCCACATCAGAGGTCATCCAATCAGAGATACGCTCGGTCTTTCCACCTTCTAAGCATTTTGCGATAAAAACGGAGCGTGACCCCTGCCTCTTCTCAGGACTAAAAGTAATTTTGGGACCAATCCCCTGGAAATCTTTAATTGAGTCCATGGCCTTTACATATTTGTCTACCGTAAGATCCCGGCCACACCTTTTTAAGCCCTCCACCATTGGTTCCACAAAAAGTATCCCTGCATAAAAGAAGATACCCCATCTGTCTTTTGGTGCAAATTGTTCCTGGGCCTTCTTATATTTTTTCATGAGCGGATGGGGCGAATCGATAAGCTCTCCAAAAGTGACGAAAATCACATCCTTGTAAAGACCTTTGCTGATCTTATACATGATCGGTATGTCACTCAGGGTGCTTGTGGTCATCCACTGAGGTTTAAAACCCATCTTGGCGGCCGTAATAATTATTATGGCCCCCTGTTTGGGGAGCAGCCAATTGATGACACAATCCGGTTCTGCTGCCTTGAGCTTCATGCAGTGGGAACTAAGATCTGTATCCATGACTTCAACGGGTACGGACGCCACTAATTTCATGCCTAATTTTTCAAGGGCTAATTCCGCTCCGACAAGACCCTCCTTGCCGTAATCATCGTTCTGGTAAAAAAAGGCGATTCTCTTTTTGCCCATCTTTTTGACGGCATAATTTACCAGAATAGCAGCTTCATCAATATAAAGGGGATAGACGGCAAAAAGATACTTTGTAGGCGGGAAGGCCCAGTGAGTGGAGCCGGTTGCAGGCCCTACCCATGGGACCTTCTTATTATGTAGGTACTTCTTTACAGCCATGCCCGGTGAAGTTCCGACGCCCGAGGCCATGGCAAAAACCTCTTTGTCTTCAACCAATTCTTTGCAGATAGCCTTGGTGCGTGGCGCCATATAGCCGTCATCCCTCAGAAAATAGGTAATCTTGCGCCCATGGATGCCTCCCTCGGCATTGATCATGTCAAAGTAGCATCCGGTCCCTCGGGCCACGGCTCCCCATAGGGCGGCAGGGCCTGTCTGGGGTCCATACTGTCCAATACGAATTTCCGTATCCGTCACGCCTCTTTCGGCCTGTGCAACAGGAACAAATGCCACGGATAAACACAATACGCACATTAGTATTACGACCAAATTCCTTCTATTCATTTTTTCCTCCTTTTAGGTAAAAGGTTGGCTCTTCAACCGGTTTGCCGGTCAGACTCAACAGACTAATCAGAAAACTGACGAAGCGAAATTTAACATTACCAGAATAGAATACCAAAATAGCTAATAATTATTTGCCCATTTACCTCCTTTTGTACATTGCTTCAATTAAATCACCGAACGCCTCGTTCACGTACTTTCTTTTTACCTTCATGGTCGGGGTCACTTCCCCATCTTCCTCATAAAGTTTTTTGGGCAGGATGGTGAATTTTTTAACCTGTTCTACACGGGACAGTGTTTCATTCACCTTATCCACCTCACCCTGGATAAATTTTATGATCTCAGGGCTCTGTGTAAGATCCTTATATGTAGAAAACTGGATCTTATTGTCCTGGGCATATTTTACAACATTGTCCTCATCAATCATAATAAGACAACTAATAAATTTTCTCTTATCGCCTATCACAACAGCGTCATTTATGTAGGGGCTCGCCTTCAGCTTGTTTTCAATATACTGGGGCGTAATATTTTTACCCCCTGCAGTAACGATAATATCCTTTTTGCGGTCCGTAATCTTGAGATATCCGTCTTCATCGATCTCTCCTACATCTCCCGAGTAAAGCCATCCGTCCTTTATTGTCTCCGCGGTTGACTCCGGATTGCCGTAATATCCCTTAAATACAGAAGGAGATCTCACCAGTATCTCTCCGTCTTCCGCTATTTTAACCTCCGTGCCCGGGAGAGGCGGGCCTACGGTTCCGAACTTGACCTTTCCCGCAGGGGAAACACAAGTGACCCCGGTATCTTCCGTCTGGCCGTAACCCTCAACCAGGTTAACGCCTATGGACTGGAAAAAATGTAGTACATCCGGCGAGATCGGCGCGGCACCCGAATAGGCTATGCGCAACCGGTCAAATCCGAGCCTTTCTTTAAGCTTCCTAAATACCATAAAATAGGCAAGCTGAAATAAGATCTCGAGGTACAAGGGAACCTGCTTGAAATTCATTCTCAGGGTGGCCCGATTCTTTCCTATTTTATAGGAAATGCCGAAAACGAGCCTTTTAAACCAGGTGGCATCCGACATTTTGATATACACGGCAGACATGTATTTTTCCCAGATACGGGGCACGGCATAGCCCACGGTCGGTGATATTTCCCTCATATTATCCATCACCGTATCCAGACTCTCTATAAAGTTGACCGTATAACCGTGTGTAATCTGCGCAAAGACCGAAAAGAGGCGTTCAAAGATATGACACAGGGGCAAGAAAGACATGACCTCATCCGTGTCATATACAGGGTTTTCCTCTACAATAGCCCTGCCCATCCAGGTTACGTTTCTGTGGGTCAGCATGGCGCCTTTTGGCGGTCCCGTTGTGCCCGAGGTATAGATTAGAACGGAGAGATCCTCAGGCGTTATCTCGGCCATGCGTTTGTCAAACAGGTCGGGATCATCTTTCACAACCTGACGGCCCATTTCCAGGATATCGTCATAGGTCACGACCATAGGGTCCTCAAAGTGTCTTAATCCCTCAAGGTCCCATACGATTACCTTCTTGAGCAGGGGCGCATTATCCCTGAAATGGAGCCATTTGTCCAATTGCTCCTCATTTTCTACAAAGAAAAATCTGGATTCGGAGTTCTGTACTACATACTCTACCTGGGGCCATGCATTGGTTGAATAAACTCCGACTGCCACACCCCCAACGCACTGGATACCCAGATCGATTATAACCCATTCAGGGCAATTATCCCCGATAATGGAGACACACTCCCCCTTTTTAAGACCCATTGATATGAGGGCCGAGCCAACACACCTGACAAGCGTGTAAAAGTCATTCCACGAGATATCATGCCAGAGACCATACTCCTTTTTGCGCATAGCCACCCGGTCGCCATATTTCTGGGCGGTCTTTTTAAATAAGCCTGGGATTACTTCCACGGTCATACTTATTTTATCTCCATCGCTTTTTTCTCTTCCAGCGTTGATACCCTTTGGCCGATTCTTCCGACCTCATTCCCATGTAAAATTCCTGCACATCCTTGTCTTCCATCAGTTCCCTTGACTTTCCCTTCATCACAAAGCGACCATTTTCCAAAATAAGGCCTATATCTGAGATGGCCAAGGCCATGCGTGCGTTCTGTTCCACTAATAATATAGTAGCGCCTTCGTTATTGATAGTCTTGATAATCTGGAAAATTTCCTTGACCAAAATAGGAGAAAGCCCCAGCGAAGGTTCATCAAGGAAGAGGAGCTTTGGCCTGTTCATCAGGGCCCGTCCGATGGCCAGCATTTGCTGCTCGCCTCCTGACAGTGTCCCGGCCCACTGGTCCTCTCTTTCCCTTAGGACGGGGAAATAACCATATATCCGTTGGAAGTCCTTCCTGATCCCCGCACGATCTTTTCTTATATAGGCGCCCATAAGGAGATTCTCCCTGACACTCAGTTCCTCAAAAACCTCTCTCCCTTCAGGTACATATGACAGCCCCATTCTCACAATGACTTCGGGATCCTTTCCGTCAATCCTTTTCCCCATGAATTCTATGGTACCTTTGTCCGGCTGATCATCCAAAAGGCCCATCACGGTCTTTAGGACTGTCGATTTCCCCGCACCATTGTTTCCCAAGATAGCAGTGATTGTTCCTTCCTCGACAGTAAGAGATACGCCCCGCAAGGCATATATCAACGTATAAAATGTTTCTATGTTTTTTATCTCAAGCAGCGTTCCCAATGGCTTAGTCCTCCCCCAGATAGGCCTTCAACACCTCCGGGTGTTTCTGTATCTCGGCAGGGGTCCCTTCTGTAATGGGTTTCCCGAAATTTATAGCAAGGATGCGGTCGGAAATGTCCATTATCAGCTTCATGTCATGCTCAATCAACAGGATCGTTACGCCAAGTTCGTCCTGTATATCCTTTATCCAGAAAATCAAATCCTGCTTTTCCTCGGAGTTCATACCGGCGGAAGGTTCGTCAAGAAGAAGAATCTTAGGCTCCAATGCCAGAGCCCTGCCAAGTTCAATCAACTTCTGGGTGCCGTATGGGAGACCTCCCACAAACTGATTCCGGGCCGCCTGGAGATCAAGCAGGTCAATGATATTCTCCACACGCTCCCTGTGTTTTATCTCTTCCTGGGCCGCCTTGGAACCTCTCCTGTAAAATGTTGCTCCACTCCAGATACCTGTTTTCATGTGGATATGTCTGCCTAACATAAGATTTTCCATGGTGGTCATTCGGGAAAAAAGCTCGATATTCTGAAATGTCCTGGCAATCCCTTTTCGGGCAATTTTGTGGGGTTTGAGCCCTATTATATTCTTGCCCTGAAAAATAATTTTCCCTGAATCAGGCGAATAAAGACCGCTTATACAGTTGAATATGGTGGTCTTGCCGGCACCGTTGGGTCCAATAATGGAAAATATTGAACCGGGTGACACATCAAAGCCGACGTTGTCCACTGCCAATAGGCCACCAAAGCTTATACTCAGGTTATGTATGGTAAAAAAGCTGTCATCAGCCATTGCTATCTGTCCGTATTCTCTTAGACCTTCCTTACATAATGCTTTGCGAAAAGCCCGCTCGGTTTAAAACACAGAACCAGCACAATAATTCCAAAGGCGACAATGGATTTGAATTCGAGTGACACATACCCGCCAAAAAGGTTTTCGATAATACCCAGTATATATCCTCCGAGAGCTGCTCCAACCAGGGTTGTCATTCCACCAAGCACTGCCGCGGAAAAACCTTTCAAAAGCGGTTCAAGCATCAAATTTGGATCCAATGTAGCAATGGGCGCCAGCAGGATACCTGCCACTGCCCCTATCACGGAACTCATTGCCCAGGTAATAGATAAAATCCTGTTGGTGCGGATGCCATTTATTCGGGCGGCCATGGCATTCTGCTGGGTCGCTTTCATTGCAATTCCTACCTTTGTATATTTAAAAAAGAGGAAGAGGATTAACATCAGGACAAGGGTAATAAGAAGTGTGGCAATATTGAGATAACTGAGCACGGCGGGACCGAGATTGATGACATCAAAATCAGAGACCGGAAAAGGCAGGTCTCTCTGCTCAGCACCCCATTTCCAGCTCGCCAGACCGTATAGTATCATCTGGAATCCCAGCGTGATGAGGATCAGGCTTAAGATGTTGGGGTCCTTGGCCCTCCTCAGAAATACAAATTCAAGAAATACCCCTAAGATGGCGGCGAAGAAAAGCGAACCGACGAAGGAAAGCACAAAGGAGTTATTGTGGGTAACGAGCAGCGTATATGCCACAAAGGTGGAAAGCATGGCCATTTCACCCTGACCGAAATTCGGGACCTCCGAGGTCTTGTAGATGATCACCATGGCAAGGGCCACAAGAGCATACAGGCTGCCAAAGGAGAAACCGCTGACTAACAGCTGGAAAAACATGAAGTCACGCCTCTTGAAAAATTAATTATTTAACGGCTCCAAATAAAATTCATCTTGTTTAAAAACCTATCCTCGATCAAAACGCACAGTACCATCAAAACGGCCATGTCTTCCAATAGATCTTGGTCCTTATCCAGAAACCATACAGGCCGAGCGGTTCGAACACAACAAGCAGAATAATAATCAGGCCGAATATTATGCTAGCGATATTGGGAAGTCCTGTAATATTCATCCACCTCTCGGAAAACATTATCAGTATGCTCCCAAGATACGGTAGTTCCTGGACTTTATCCAGGGTCAGCATAAGCCATGTCATGACAACTCCGCCCATAATCGAACCAAAAATAGACCCCAGTCCCCCCACGATAACAAATGCCAGGAAATAGATGGAAAGGATAAAGTTAAAGGTGCTTGGATTTATGAAACCCAGTAAAAAGGCCATCAGGCCACCCGCAATACCGGCATAAAAGGCACTGACCGCAAAGGCTAAAGTCTTATAAAATGTCAGGTTGACACCCATGGTCTCAGCAGCAATATCGCTGTCCCTAATAGCAATAAAGGCCCTTCCCACCCTTGTCTTCATAAGGTTACGAGCTGCCAAAACCATGAAAAATGCAATTGTCACGATCAAAAAGTATAGTTGTCGGTCGCTATTTAAAACATAAGAAAAAATTTTAAGGCTGGGTGTTTCAAGGCCCATCCTTCCTCCGAAGACCTGCCAGCGCCCGATAACCTGTGTAATGGCCATGCCGAAACCTAATGTAGCTATGGCGAGATAAGGCCCCTCCAGTCTCAAGGCCGGTAGACCTAAAATAAACCCGAAAAAGGCTGAAATAAATGCTGCCAGCAAAATAGCCAACAAAAAGGGGAGGTGAAGCACATTCATTAAAATGACGCTACCGTAAGCGCCGATTGCGAAAAAGCCTGCATGGCCCAAGGATATCTGCCCCGTGTATCCTACAAGGATATTCAACCCAACAGTAACAATGACATGTATCGCCATATAATTGGCCATATAAACATAATAGTTCGGGGCCAAAAAAGGAAAAACTATAAGTGCGGCAATCAACATAAGGAACCAGAACCACAGGACCTTGCTGTCCAGCAGTTGGATGTCTTCGTAGTAATCCCTTTTCATGTCCATGGTCTGGTTTTCCTCTTCTCCGACTATCCAAAATACAAGCGATCAATAAACATCACTTCTTTCCGAACTTGTCAATCAATTTCCCGTAATAAACTTGCGTCTCCTCCAAGAGCGGTGACCCCTTTCCCATCATGTTCAACTGCATTATTTTGTAATTGATCCTCCTTATCTGACGGTATTTTTCTTTCTCGTCAGGGATGCTCTCCAGCATATCTTCCATCTGCCTGATTTCCTTTCTAAGCTGGAGCTCAGGAGGTAGACAATCCGCGTTCTTCAGTATCTTATGGACCAGACGCAGGTCTTCGGGAATATGGCTGTCATCTTCGATCGAGAGGGGTTCGCCGTGGCCCGGCAGATCATCAAACATCCCCTCTTCCTTTGCCCTTTTTATTCTCTTCTCAACGATTTTCTGGAAAATAGACATGATTGATAACTTCAAGTTGACTGAATTAATTTATTTTACTTACATTTTAAATCACTTTAAGTCAAATAAAACCGAAAACCCAGTTAATAAATATCCCCCTTGACAACCCTTAGGCTATCCTATATTCCCACATGAAAACCCGAATTCGGAAAACAAGGCATGATAGAAGAGCTTGATAAAAAAATCATAGGCCTCATACAGGGAGATCTTCCCCTTAATCCTAAGCCGTTTGCCGCAATGGCCAAGGAAATCGGTATTACTGAAAGGGAATTTGTTGAGCGTGTAGCTGATCTTAAAAAAAGAGGCATCATAAGACGTTTTGGAGCGACCTTACGCCATCAGGAAGCTGGATTCAGTTCCAATGCCATGATCGCCTGGTATGTTCCTGATGATAGAATAGATGAGGTGGGTAAAACCCTGGCCGAATTTCGTGAGGTAACTCACTGTTATCAGAGGAAAACCCAGAAAGACTGGAAATATAATCTCTATACCATGATCCACGGAAGTAACCATGATGAATGCTATCAAATCGCAGAACGCATGTCCCGTGCCGTGGCAATCGATGACCGCATACTGCTCTTCAGCGAAAAGGAATTCAGAAAGACGAGTATGGAATATTTTTGACTCCGGTTGAGCCCCCGCTCAATGGGAGTAAAGAATCCCCACCCAAAGAGGGGCTTTGCATTTAGCACCTCATAGTGGTGTTCCACTACTGCCTAATTATGAGAGGCGAAGCCGAAGCAAACTCCGAGCCGGACGTTGATAGCAGGAAACGACCAGGGTTCGAAATAACGTCAAAAAGGGTTCCTCGCTTCCACCCTCCGTAGCAAAGCTACTGAGGAGGACGGGTCACTAGGAACAGGCTGCGCAGTCTCGTAACGCATCGAAATTAAGGGGATTGCCGCGCTCCCTTTGGTCGCTCGCAATGACCGCGAGGAATTGTGACACACTCTCAAAGGGCATGGCCTTCAAAGATTCAATAAACGGAGACAGGAAATGGGAGAACAATCCAGGCTTTTATTTCAAAAAGCCAAGGCATATATCCCTGGAGGGGTGAACAGCCCCGTAAGGGCCGGAAAGGCGGTCGGAATTGACCCGCCGTTTATTACAAAGGCCGATGGTTGCGTCCTGTGGGACGCTGATGGAAATAAATATATCGATTATGTCAGCTCGTGGGGTCCAGTGATATTAGGCCATGCTCATCCGGCAATAGTTGGCGCTATTAAGGAAACCGCAGAGCGCGGCACCAGTTATGGCGCTCCCACGGAACTGGAAGTTAAGATGGCGCAAACCATTGTTGAGATGGTTCCCTCCATTGAAATGGTGCGAATGGTAAATTCAGGAACTGAAGCCACTATGAGCGCCATTCGTCTTGCCAGGGGATATACAGGAAGGGAAAAACTCATCAAATTTGACGGTTGTTATCACGGACATGCCGACAGCCTGTTGGTATCTGCCGGCTCCGGTATAGCAACTTTTGGCATACCCGGAAGCCCGGGAGTTCCAAAGAACCTGGCAAAACATACAATCTCAATTCCCTTTAACGATTCAGGAGCCCTGGCTGATGCCTTTGGCAGATTTGGACCGGAAATCGCAGCGGTCATTGTTGAGCCTATCCCTGGGAATATGGGAGTAATTGTTCCTGATGAGGCCTTCCTCAAAAAACTGAGAGAAATAACCCGTGACCATGGTGCGCTCCTAATCTTTGATGAAGTAATCAGTGGTTTCAGGGTCGCTCTGGGAGGAGCCCAGGAACTCTATGGAATCATGCCTGACCTTACGTGCCTCGGAAAAATCATTGGCGGAGGACTACCTGTAGGAGCCTATGGCGGCAAGAAGGAAATCATGGCCAGGATGGCCCCTGAGGGGAATATCTATCAGGCTGGAACCCTTTCGGGCAACCCATTGGCCATGGCCGCAGGCCTGGCCACGTTGAACCTTTTGAAACAGGGAGATATTTACAAAGAACTTGAAATGAGGGGAAACATGCTCTTTTCAGGTCTTGAGACTGCGGCTCGAAATGCCGGCGTATCGATAATTGTTAATCACATCGGTTCAATGGGTTCCCTCTTTTTTACAGCAACACCCGTCACTGATTTTGAAGGGGCCAGGACCAGCGATGGAAACCTGTTTAGGAGATACTACACAGGGATGCTAAACTCAGGTATATACCTTGCCCCCTCGCCTTACGAAGCAACTTTCTTGTCCATGGCCCATAGTAAAGAAATAATTGAGAAAACAATTGAATATGCTACAGTCGTTTTCAGATCTCTTGACGTAAAAATCAATTGACTTTGTCCGAAAACCTGTGATAGACACGATCTGGTTTTCCCATATGGGTAGGGCTATTAGTCTTTATATAGTATGGACGAAGACCTAAAAAAAACCATCAAGACCTTGGGCTTTTTGAGCACCGTGGGGTTGTCCATGGCCCTCGCAGTGGGAATAGGTGCTCTTGCAGGTTATTATCTTGACGAGAAATTTGGAACAACACCATGGCTATTTTTTGTTTTTTTAGGTTTTGGAATCGCTGCTGCATTCAAGAATCTGCATCTCATGTATAAAAAGACCAAAGATATCTGAGTGTTGAAAAAAATCGAATGGACTGGAAAACGTTATATAGACATTTAAGCAGCCGAAACTGGCTTATCCTATTATTACTGTCTTCAATCAGTTTTTTTGTTATGAGCAATTCCTTGACTCTGGGGATTATTT
>CAZUHR010000102.1:0-9923 GCA_964620335.1 uncultured Desulfobacteraceae bacterium | reverse complement strand
AATGCTCCCGGAAGGATGGGTGATTCCCACACGGGAATCAGAGCACTCATTGCTCAAGATCCCATTCGGTCTCGTTATCTTGCGTTAAGGCTGAACGCTGCTAATAGTCAGCGCCAGAATGTGGAGCAAGACATCCTTAATCAAATCGAAGGCCTGATCAGGAAAATTGAGGGAGTCAGGGATTCCAGGACATTAGTTGTAGCTGGTGAAAATTGGCATAAAGGTGTTTTAGGCATTGTTGCATCAAGGCTCGTGGACAAATACCATCGTCCTTCCTTAGTCCTTAGCCTTCAGGGTGATATGGCCTACGGGTCCGGAAGAAGCATACAGGGTTTCAATCTTTACAAGACCTTGACAAAGCTGGGGCCCCTTTTTGAGAAGTTTGGGGGACATGCGCATGCCGCTGGTTTTACATTGAAAGCGGCGAATCTCAACACCCTTAAAAATGAACTGGAAAGCCTTGCGCTAGAAACCCTGCGAGATTCGGACATGGTCCCAGCTATTGAAGTCGATGCCAAAATTTCTATTGACAATATCAGGCCTGAAATGCTCCACGAGATAAGGGCATTATCGCCGTTTGGGGAAGGAAACCCGGAACCCTTTTTTTACGCCGGCCCATTAGAGGTATTGGAATCCCGTATTGTGGGTGAGCGACATTTGAAATTAATGGTGCGACAGGGGAAAAGGGGTTATGAGGCCATCGGTTTTGGAATGGCGGATAAGCATCCGCTCGAGGGTAAGACCATCGACATGGTCTTTACGCCTGAGCAGAATTGTTGGCAGGGATATGAGAAAATACAGCTTAGAGTTGCTGATATTGCAAGAAGCGAATAGGTTTCGAACAGAAAAGTGGCGCTACGCAACTTTTTTGCGAATTTATCAAATTTAGTCCTTGAAGATCTTTGCTGCAAGCTCTATATCTTCGGGGCAGAAAATGAACAGGGATTTTTTCCCATCGGGCAGGGCTGAGCCATAGACATAGTTGATATTGATTCCTTCTTGCCCGAATTTTTTAGCCATTTCAGCCAGTGTGCCCGGCCGGTTTTCTATCTCCAATGCAATGACCGGCATAATATCGAAGACATACTCCGCCTTTGACAGCAAATCGATTGTTTTGTCCGTCTGGTCGACCAGAAGACGTATCAGTGCATAATCAGCTGAATCCTTCTGCATTGACCCATAGCTGGCAGCCGGTGCAATTCTCTTCAGGGATTTTCCCCGCGCCTTGAAAAGTTCCTGGACGTATTTGGAAGCATCCTGAATGGTGAGGGCATCAATGTTAATCCCTTCATCTGATAGCATGGTTGCCAGTTTTCCCAGTTCACCGGGAATATTTTCAAGAAATAGAGAAATCTCGGTTCTTACCATTCTTTGCCTCCTGAGCCTATTCTTCTTTCAAAGTCTTGAAATATTTCAAGAAATCAGAATCCGTTGAAAGGACAAGCGAACTGTCTTTGCCCATGGTTTGCTTGTAAATATCAAGTGTCTTTATAAAGGAATAAAATTCAGGGTCTTTGTTGTAGGCCTGGGCATATATGAGGGTAGCTTTTGCATCGGCCTTACCCTTTATCTCCTCTGCCTTCCTATAGGCCTCGGAAGTGATTCTTTTCAGGTCTCTTTCCTGGTTGCCTTCAATTTTACGGGCCTCTCCTTGGCCCTCTGAGCGAAATTTTTCGGCAATCTGTTGCCGTTCCGCAATCATTCTTGCGTAGACCGATTTCTGGACTTCCTCCACATAGTTGAGTCGCTTTATTTTCACGTCAATGAGCTGAATACCGAATTCCTTCAACTTGGGATCGGCCTGCTCCAAGATTCCCTTTACTATCTTTTGTCTTCCAGTTGTGATTTTTTTTATAATTCTCTCTTCCTGGATTTTATCGAGGCCGATTTCAAAGGTATCCAGTTCTCGACTTGTCCATCGGACCGTTTCTATCAGGGGATAGGAGGAAATGAAATTACGCACCCCCGCATCGAGGATATCATCTAATCGGGCCAGTGCGCCTGTAACATTGCCTACCGTCTGAAAAAATCTCAGGGGGTCCACTATTTTCCATCTTGCAAAGGTATCAACGTAGATGTAGGTCTTGTCTAAGGTCGGAATCTGGCTTGGGTCGCCGTCCCACTCAAGAAGATTCTTATGAAAGTAGTTAGCCTGCTGGATGATCGGAATCTTGAAATAAAGACCGGGTTCGGTCTTGGGGTCTCCCACGGCCTTGCCGAACTGTGTGATGACCACCTGCTCGGTTTCATCTACAATATAGGCCGCTGAAAAAAGAGCGATCAGTATGATGACAGCGGGTATGATCAGTCCCTTGAATTTCATTTTTTGCCTCCTTCGGGGTTGCCGAGGTTTAGTAAGGGGAGAAGGTTTTTCTGGTCAGCATCCACAATGTACTTGTTTCCAATCCTCGGAAAGATTTCCAGAATGGATTCAAGATAGAGACGTCTTCGGGTGACATCCTTTGCCTTTGCATATTCCTCATAGAGCGAGAGGAATCTTGAGGCATCACCCTCGGCCCGATTTACACGATCAAGGGCGTAGCCTTCTGCCGCCTTTATTGTTTTTTCAGCCTCGCCTTTTGCCGCAGGAATGATCTTGTTGTACGCCTCCCTAGCCTGGTAGATCGTTCTCTCCTTTTCCTGGGTGGCCTGATTTACCTCATTGAATGAAGGCTGAACCGGCTCGGGCACGTTAGTCTTTTTCATCTCTATGGTATTCACTTTGATGCCTGTTTCCGCCTCATCCAGTTCCTTCTGTAATAACTTTTTGGCCTCTGCGGCGATTTCCTCTCTCTTGCTGATTACTTCGTTGATGCTCCTGTCACCCACAACGAGACGCATGGTGGATTCAGCCAGGTCTCTCAATGTGGACCTGACGTCCCGGACTTTAAAGAGGTATTTATAAGGGTCATTTATGCGGTACTGTACTATCCAGGGAACAACTGCAACATTCAGGTCGCCGGTCAGCATCAGGGATTCGCCTAAATAGGCGGAACCGGATGCATAGCGGGTTTTTATGCCCGCCTGGAGCGTTCTAAAACCAAATTCCTCTTTAAAGACATATTTGACCTTGACCTTGCTAACCTTCTCAATGCCTCTGGGGAGTTTAAAATTAAGACCCGGAGGTGAAGTTCTTACATATTTTCCGAATCTTTGTACGATTCCAACCTCATCTACAGCCACCGTAAAAATTGAGCTGGAGCCGATAAAAAAGACGAGGATGGCTATGATGATAAGCCAGATTCCGCCGGGAAATTTTCCCTTCGCACCCTTGAATTTTGCAATGACTTCATTAAAACCTGGAGGGCCTCCAAGGCCGCCTGAGCCTCCACCTGAACTGCTTTTTCGCTGTCCTTGCAGCTTGTCCCAGTCCCATGCCATATTCTCACTCCATAAAAGATTTGATAGCCTTTTGCCGGATTGTGTCGAAGAATACTTTAAAATAAAGGATATAGACAAAATGTAGCGACGTCAAGGGGTAATGATCATTAAGACCCTGTCTTGACTTTTACATTCAGGACACCTAAGCTTTAGAATCATTTTCAGACCTCATTGCAGAGCATTTTTCTTTGAAAGCCAATAAAGATTTATGGAAAAGGACAGAAACTCACTGACTTCGCTAAAAGACATCATCGGGAATTTGCTCGGCAATGGTTCATTGCCATTTAACCCGGATGATGCAGGTATCTGGAAGTTCTGGGACGAGATAGTTGGATCTGCTGTTTCGAAAAACGCCCGGCCTTCCCGGATTAAGAACGGTATGCTCCGGGTCACGGTTTCAGATCCTATATGGCTTCAGGAACTGCAGTTTATTGAGGAGAGTATTAGAGAAAAGTTAAACGAAAAATTGGGCCGAAATGCCGTAAAGAAGGTAGAATTTAAGATAGGCCCGAAGTCGGAAACATGAAATCGATTTTTCTTCTTCACTCATAACATCAGTTTTCCCAGTTCCCTTGCCCGAGAAGGGGAGGGCATATTTCGAGGCCCGGCTTGCCGCCCAATGTGGCCTCTATGAGGGCTAATTTGGCACCCGATTCCAGGTTAGGGTAATTGATTTGGATCCTCTTTGGTTCCAGGTTATACTTTCTAAAACGGGCGAGGATGTCCACCAGGCGAACTGATGGGTAAATCAGGGCCAGCCTTCCTTTTTTACAGAGAATGTCTGTTGTGGCTTGCAAAATGTCATCAACAGATGCCAGAATTTCGTGCCTGGCAATTGCCCTGCGTGGGTCAGGGTTGATTCGTCCGCTTTTGACCTTACGATATGGAGGGTTGCAAATTATCACATCGGCTGATTCTTTGGCCATGGGAGGCCGTCTGATATCCCCGATGATGATATTCATCTTATCCTGGAATCCGTTTAAGAGGGAGTTTCGCGCAGCCTGAGAGGCCAGGTCTTTTTGAATTTCAACCCCGAACGCATGTCCGACTTTTCTTGTAAGCAGCAGTATCAGAAGTATTACGCCGCAGCCGGTGCCGAGATCTACAACAACGTCTCCAGGCCTGACCGTGACAAACTGGGAGAGCAGGATGGCATCAATGGAAAACCTGTAACCGTCCTTGGATTGAATCAGCTTCAGGCGGCCTTCCATGAATTGGTCGATGCGTTCATCTGCCTGGATGTTGGTTTTATGGGGTCTGAATGGTTTCATGGGGATCTATTTTGTTGAATACCAGACCGGTTAATACCTTGGGGTAGAAATATGTCGATTTTCTCGGCATAACCAGGGAGTTGCCGGCGATTTCTTTTACGTGATCTATCTTGGTGGAATTTAGCAGAAAAGCCATTTGGTATTTTCCTGCTCGAACATCGGAAACAGCTGTTTTCATGCTGCTTTGATAATGAAATATCTCTTCATTATCCAGGTCTTCTTTACTGAACCCAAGGGTTTTCTGGAAAATGAATCGGGAGAGTACCAGTACATCAAGTTTTTTGAGCGAAGGGTGAAGGTCGTCTCCCATCTCTTTTCTTGCGGCTGGTTCGAGTGAGAAAAGGAAGTACCTGGAAGCCGTATGCTGGTAGAAGGCAATAACAGAATCGGTATCGCCTGCCTGTTCGAGTGTCTTTTTCAGAGCTGTGCATTCATTGGATGTATCGGTGCCCGGAAAAGGAACCTCCGTTATTCTGAACCATTTAGCCAGCTTTTCCAGGAAAGGTCTAGGCTGAAAATCGGGTACTCTTTTGATAAGCCGGTGGGAGGGCAGGATAGTCAGCCCTTCATCGCTCATGTTGGTCAAATACATCATCACGTATTCATATGACCTGTTGGCTGGCTTCTGACCGTACCTGGCCCTCATGAGGTTTCTGAAATTACGTGCAGTCTCGTAACGGTGGTGGCCGTCTGCAATCAGGATGGACTTATTCTGCATGGCAGCCGCCACTTTCTTAAAGAGCCGGGGATTTCGCAAAGCCCACATCTTATGTTTTGTACCATCATCAAGATCAAAGGCTATCCGGGGATCAAAGTCGATATTTTTCCGGCAACTATTCATTATTGTGTTATCCGGGTCCTCATAAAGCCCGAATACCTGGCTGAATTGAGCATTGCAGGCCCTCATGAGCTTTAAGCGGTCATCTCTATGTGCCGAAAAGGTTCTCTCATGGGGCAGGATAATGGCGGAATCCTCTTCCTCTATCCGTACAAGAGCGATTATTCCCCACCTTGTAAGCGGAGGGCCATCGTTTCCGGGATGGTATGTCAGTGAGGTAATATAGATACAGGGTGTGTCCTCATTTAGAAGGATGCCGGCAGATTCCCACCGTTTAAAATAATCCGCAGCGCGTGTATACCGGTTGTCCCAATCCGAATCCCCGGTCTTTTTCTTGCCTAAGATTAATCGGATGACATTGTATGGATCTAACTGGTAATATGCTTCCTGTTCATCCTCCGAAATCACATCGTAGGGGGGAGCAACCATGAGTTCAAAATCTTTTCTCATGTGATAATTATATGTTAGTCCTTTAAAAGGTGCTATATTAGCCATATCTCGGTTCCTAATGCCCGACAAAGAAAAAATTGGTATTATTCAAAAGTTTTGACATCAACATTGATAACCTCGTAAAAAGTCGGTTTGCGTCTTTTTACGAGTCTGTCAATTTTTAACAGAGGACGTAAAGGTGTCAAGAAAATAAGTAAGTTTAAAGGCCTCAAAGCCACGTCTCATCTCTTAGTGCGACATGTGTGAGCCTGTTCATATCTACTTTTCGGGGGATTTAAGTATATGACTTTCGCAAACCAGGGTCGTCAAGAGTTGCAAGCAATCGAAATGGATGCAGATATTGTCATAGAAGGAGGCACTGCCATTACAATGGTAGATGGACAGGATCCGCTTCCGGACACCAGCGTATTTATAAAGGACGGGAAAATCACGTCTATTCGGAAGACGGATTGCAAAGGCCTTCAGCCTTTGGACCGACGTGTAGAGATAATTGATGCAAGAGAGTCAATTATCATGCCTGGTTTGATCAATGGTCATACTCATGCTGCAATGACCCTCTTTAGGGGTTTTGCAGATGACCTGCCGTTGAGAAAATGGCTTTTTGATAAGATCTTTCCTGCCGAGGCAAAGTTCCTCAACCCTGAAACGGTTTACTGGTGTTCTCTTCTTGGGTGCCTTGAGATGATCGCATCCGGAACGACCTGCTGTGTTGACGGGTATTTTTTTCAGGATGATACGGTCCGGGCAGTTCATGAGTCTGGACTTAGGGGTCTTATTGCTCAGGGAGTAATAGACTTCCCTGCGCCCGGCATAAAGGATCCCAAGGATAACATAAAGGTGGCAAGGGAATTCATAGAGAGATGGCTGGGATACTCGGATCTTATAACGCCGGGCATGTTTTGTCACAGCCCTCTGACATGTTCCGACCGTACGCTGAAGGCTGCGAAGGAAATATCGCGGGACTTTGATTTGCCATTGCAGATTCACCTTTCTGAGACCAGTGAAGAGGTTTATGAGGTCATGCATAAAACCGGGAAGAGGCCGGTCCATTATTTGGAAGGACTGGGGTTGATTGATGAAACCTTGATAGCCGCTCATGCAGTGCATTTAGACGATGATGAATTGGAATATCTCAGAAAAAACAAAGTGAAAGTCGTTCACCTGCCCGAGAGTAATATGAAATTGTGCTCCGGAGCTGGTAGAATATCCGACATGGTAAGGATGGGATTGACAGTGGGGCTGGGTACGGACGGTTGCTCCTCCAACAATAACCTGGATCTTTTTTGTGAGATGGATACCGCAGCCAAACTGAGCAAGGTAATTGACAATGATCCGACAAGCCTGGACGCAGGGACGGTACTTAAGATGGCCACCATTTGGGGAGCGGCTGTCTTAGGTCTTGAAAATGAGATAGGAACACTTGAAACCGGGAAGAAGGCCGATATTATTGTCCTTGATCTTAACAGTCCCAGCCTGTGTCCCATTTATGACCCCCTTTCGGCCATTGTTTACGCTGCCAATGGCTCTGATGTAAAGGACGTCGTGGTGAACGGTAAGGTTTTAATGAAAAACAGGAAATTTACAGTATTGGATTCAGCAGAAATTATGGCAGAGGTTAAAAAAATAAGCAGAAATATAAAACTTTGAGTAACAGATCAGGAGTCAGAAATCAGCCTGCCTTTACTGGCATGGCAGACATGGGCCCAGAATTCATATTAGCAGCGGTATATGCCTCCGTTAGCCTAGGCAATTAAGGATTTTTTAATAAGTTTTCGACCATTTGGATAGCGTCATGATAATCAGATACATAATGCACGCCGGGAATGTCCTTCCAGGTCATAAGGCCTATAACTTTTTTTCTCGTTTTCAATGCCAGGGCAATCTCAGAAAGCGTGCCATAGCCCCCTGCTATGGAGATAAGAATGTCCGATGCCCGGATTACAAGTAAGTTACGCCCTTCATCGAGACCTGTAGGTATGGGGACATGGATATAGGCATTGGCCGATTCCTTTTTGAGGCCGGGAAGAATGCCCACTGTGACGCCGGACGATTCTGAGCACCCTCTGGCAGCCCCTTCCATAACCCCACCAAGACCGCCGCAAATGAGTATCCACCCCCTTTTGCCTATCTCAAAACCCACATTCCTGGCAAGCTGATAATTTGAATTATCACATGCACCTGCGCCGATAATACCGACATGATAAGGCCTTTCCATGATATCTCCTCCATGCTTCTGAAAAATATTTGCCATCATCGATATTAATTGCTATCAATATCTGCCTATCGGAAATTTCCAACCGGACACTATTTGGTTGACTCATTGGCCATAATTTGATTAACCGTATAATGTAAGGGACATTGCCGCAAGTTTTCATTTTTAGAGCGGTTTTTTTATATCAAGCGCTAATTTTATTGAGAGAAACATAAACCCATGGGCAAAAGAAAAAAAGCGAGCCTTTTTTTGGCAACCGGGTCGGTTTTATTGGTACTTATCCTTCTCGGCTGGTTTTTATTCATCATATTTGAAGGAGAGAAACCCGAGATAACTCTTCGACCTTTACCGGATTTCCTTTCAGAAAACCAGGAATTCGGGCTGACCGTCAGCGATATGAAAAGGGGCCTCAGGGTCCTTGAGGTATCTGTGAAACAGGAGGGCCGGAAGATAAGGGTTTTAGAGAAGACGTTCCCATTCAAGGGTCTACTTAACTGTGAAGGGGTTAACAGCTACAATACACGGTTTTCAATTGATCCTCACAAGCTTAATCTGGCTCAGGGACGGATCGATCTGGAAGTTAGCGTTCGTGATTATTCCAGGAGGAGCGGTGGAGATGGAAACCTTTCTCTGGTTGAGCACAAAATAATTGTTGATACGATTCCGCCGGCAATAAGGGCTCTGAGCAGGATGCATTATGTCAATCTTGGAGGCACCGGTCTGGTCGTATACCAAACCTCTTCTGACACCATAGAGAGTGGCCTTTTCGTGAATGATCTGTTTTTCCCTGGTTTTCTGACAGGTGGCGAGTCCCAAGGAGAATTTAATGTCTGCTATTTTGCCATTCCCCATGACATAAAGGCACAACCGGAAATATATCTCTGGGCAAAAGATAAGGCGGGAAACGTTTCAAAAGCCAGTTTTTACTACCATATACGAAGAAAGCAATTTAGAACAGAGGAAATCAATATTACCGATCGGTTTTTAGGACACATTCTTCCCTATTTTTCTTTTTATGCTTTTCAGCCAGAATCGAGTGACCTCGAAAAATTCCTCAAAATCAATCAGGAACTGAGACAGGAGAATAATTTGGTCTTTTACAATTTAAAGACAAAAACAGGTCCCAAACGGCTCTGGAAAGGTAGCTGGATAAGACTCAAAAACGCTGCAACCATGGCGGGGTTTGGTGATAGGCGTTTTTATTACTATAAGGGACAAAAGATTGACGAACAGGTGCACTTGGGTGTGGATCTGGCTTCACTGGCAAACTCAGAGGTCCAGGCGTCGAATAATGGCCGCGTGGTCTTTCGCGATCGCCTTGGAATATATGGGCTTACAGTTGTTCTGGACCATGGGCAGGGTATTGCCTCTGTTTACTCCCATCTGAGCGAGATAAGAGTTGCAATGGGGCAGGAGGTTATGAAAGGAGAAGTGATAGGATTAACCGGGCAGACCGGTCTTGCAGGCGGAGATCATCTTCATTTCGGGATTATGGTTAATGGTGTGTTCGTTAATCCAATTGAATGGTGGGATAGCCACTGGATTCACGACAATATAGATAGGAAACTGGAAATTTTGGATAGAGAATAAATAACATTAATTTCTTTTTTATGTTTACCTGTTAAAGCCTTCCTTTTAACTTGCGGGCGGTATCAATTTTTCTGTTGACTTTTGCCTCCTTTTTACTTAAAAAATATGTCCAGGTTTAGGTGCTCGTCTTGAGCTTAATAGGGAACCCCGTGAGAAACGGGGATGGGCCCGCCGCTGTAAC
>CAZUHR010000101.1:0-9925 GCA_964620335.1 uncultured Desulfobacteraceae bacterium | reverse complement strand
AAGGCGATGGATACCATGATTCCGTTTTCGTGCAGACCGCGACTCGGGCCGCAGCGCAGGCTGGAGGAGTTTTGATCCGGAAGATGCGTCCTTTCGAAGAGTCCTATGGCTTCGCTTCCCATAACGATGCAGTAGTGGAACACCCCTATGGGGTGCTCAATACAGTGCCCCGCCCTTTGAGACTGTGTCACAATCTCTTCTGGTCATTGCGAGCGACCAAAGGGAGCGCGGCAATCCCTTTAATTTCGACGTGTTACGAGATTGCTTTGTCGCCTGGGGCTCCTCGCAATGACATTACGACACAGTCTCTTTGGGTGGGGATTCTTTAGTATGTGATATCCCCATGATAGCTCTGAAGCGATTTGACAGCGCCATGCCCCCCCCTGTTTCTTTCAATGCCCCTTGCAGCCGCTAATGCGGCGGATAATGTTGTAATGTAGGGAATCTTATACTTGATGGCCGACTTCCGGATGTAGGAATCGTCATGTTTGCTGAGCTTGCCGCTCGGGGTGTTTATGACAAGTTGAATTTCATTATTCATAATGCCGTCCACGATATTGGGTCGGCCCTCATGCATCTTTAAAATGAGTTCCGAGTCGATACCATGTTGAGCCAGGAATATGCTGGTTCCGTTTGTTGCCTTGATTTGGAAGCCCAGTTTATGAAACTGGCGGGCCACTTCGAGGACGGCAGGCCTGTCGTTTTCTGACACGGTTATTAAGACAGTCCCCTCGGCAGGAAGGACCTGCTGTGCGGCTTCCTGGGCTTTATAGAACGCGAGCCCAAAGGAGTCGGCCAGACCCAAAACCTCTCCGGTGGATCTCATTTCAGGGCCTAAGATGGGATCCACTTCGGGGAACATATTAAAAGGGAAGACCGCTTCCTTGACGCCGAAGTGTGGAATGGATCTGGGTCTGATTTCAAGGTCGGCAATTTTCTTGCCCAACATGATCTGGGTTGCCAATCGAGCCATGGATATACCACATACCTTTGATACGAGAGGAACGGTTCGGGATGCGCGCGGGTTGGCCTCAAGAATATAAACCGTATCGTTTGCAATGGCATACTGGATGTTCATCAGGCCGACGACATTGAGTTCAACGGCGATTTTTCTGGTATATTCATAGATTGTGTCAAGGTGCTTGGCCGGTATGCTGATTGGCGGTATCACACAGGCTGAATCACCTGAATGGATTCCAGCCAGTTCGATATGTTCCATAACAGCGGGCACAAAGGCGTCAGTACCATCTGATATTGCATCAGCCTCAGCCTCAATGGCGTTTTCCAAAAACTTGTCTATCAGGATCGGGCGTTCAGGCGTTACATCTACAGCGGCAGCCACATAATGCTTAAGCATTTTCTCATCATGAATCACTTCCATTGCACGGCCTCCCAACACATAAGAGGGCCTGACCATAAGGGGATAGCCGATCTTTTCAGCCACAACGAGTGCTTCTTCCAAGTTGCTCGCCATGCCGGATTCGGGCTCCGGGATGCCCAATTTGTGCATCATTTTACGGAAACGGTCCCGATCCTCGGCAAGGTCGATTGTATCGGGAGATGTGCCTATAATCTTGACGCCGGCCTCTGACAGTTCGCTGGCAATATTGAGCGGGGTCTGCCCCCCGAACTGCACAATAACCCCTTCAGGTTTCTCCTTTTCATAGATACTCAAGACATCCTCGACCGTTAGCGGTTCAAAGTAGAGTTTGTCTGAGGTGTCATAATCCGTTGACACGGTCTCAGGATTGCAGTTAACCATAATAGACTCAAAGCCTTCTTCCCGAATGGCAAACGCGGCATGAACACAGCAATAGTCAAATTCAATTCCCTGCCCAATCCTGTTAGGCCCACCGCCCAATACCATAATTTTGCGCCTGTCGCTGATATCAACTTTATCAGGTGCATTATAGGTGGAAAAATAATAGGCAGCGTTTTCCACTCCACTGACAGGTACTGGCTCCCATCCCTCTGTAACACCCAAAGATGCGCGTTTTTTTCTGATATCTCTTTCTGGGATCTGGAGCAGCCCGGAGAGATAACGGTCTGAAAAGCCGTCCTTCTTTGCCTGTGCAAGTAAATCATCGGGGAGATTTTTTCCCCTGTAACCGACAATTTTTTCTTCCAGGTCCACCAGTTCTTTCATTTGCTCTATAAACCAAGGCTTAATATAGGTTTTTTCATATAGGTTTTGTATGCTGGCACCTTTTCTGAGCGCCTCGTACATGATAAACTGCCGTTCGCTGGACGGTTCGGCTAACAGGTCAAGGAGTTCGTCGAGGGATTTTTTATGAAAATCTTTCGCAAATCCCAGCCCGTACCGGCCTGTCTCCAGGGACCTGATGGCCTTCTGAAATGCCTCTTTGTAGTTTTTCCCAATACTCATCACCTCGCCCACAGCCCTCATCTGTGTGCCCAATTTATCCTCTGATCCTTGAAATTTCTCAAAAGCCCAGCGGGCAAATTTGACAACTACATAATCCCCGGACGGTGTATACTTATCCAGGGTGCCTTCCCTCCAGTAAGGGATTTCATCTAAGGTCATGCCTCCAGCCAACATGGCAGAGATCAGGGCAATGGGAAAACCGGTGGCCTTGGAGGCGAGGGCGGACGATCTGGAAGTCCTGGGGTTGATCTCGATCACCACTACCCTGCCGGTCTTGGGATCATGGGCGAACTGGATGTTAGTTCCTCCTATAACCTTTATGGCCTCTACAATGTCATAGGAATATTTTTGAAGCTGTTTTTGAAGTTCAGGGTCTATGGTGAGCATCGGTGCAGTGCAATAGGAATCGCCCGTATGGACTCCCATGGCATCAACGTTCTCGATAAAGCAGACCGTTATCATCTGGTTTTTTGCATCGCGCACAACCTCGAGCTCAAGTTCTTCCCATCCGAGAACGGATTCCTCCACGAGGATCTGGCCAACAAGACTCGCAGACAGGCCCCGGCTGGCAATGGTTCGCAATTCTTCTATATTGTAAACCATACCACCGCCGGTTCCTCCCATCGTATAGGCGGGCCTGATCACCAGTGGATAACCGAGATCTTCAGCGATTTTTTCAGCTTCCTCTACACTAAAGGCCGGGTTGCTTTTAGGCATTTCAATGCCAAGCCGGTTCATTGTTTCCTTAAAGGCGATCCTGTCTTCACCGCGCTTGATCGCATCCACCTCAACCCCGATTATCTTGACGCCAAATTTGTCAAGCACACCGGTCCGTGCCAATTCTGAGGAAAGATTAAGCCCGGATTGTCCTCCGAGGTTTGGGAGTAAGGCATCAGGCCTTTCTTTTTCAACGATCTCGGCCATGGCTTGCAGATTTAGGGGTTCTATATAGGTGGCTTCAGCCATACCCGGGTCGGTCATGATTGTTGCGGGATTGGAATTGGCCAAGACAATCTCGTAACCCAATTTACGAAGGGCCTTGCAGGCTTGGGTCCCCGAGTAGTCGAATTCACAGGCCTGGCCGATAATGATCGGGCCGGAGCTGATAATCATCACTTTTTTGATATCGTCACGTCTGGGCATAAAGAACTCCTTTTAAATATTATGAAGGGAAGATGGGAATTAAAATTCAGACTGAATTCAGGTTTTGGGAATAGTAAGAAAGCGCAGCTTTAGTGTCAAGGTCAAAACAGGTATGGTGACATCCGAGACGTTTTTCCGGCGGTTGAAATTACTAAAGTCACTTCCCTGAATTTGGATCACGGACAGAACTCCGCTTACTCCAGAACATGGATGTTTTTCTTCCTGCAAATGTCCTTGAGTATCTTCGGCCATACGGTTACGCTCACCTCTCCGATATGCGCCTTCTTTAGGAGAAGCATAAAGGTGCGGGATTCCCCAATGCCACCGCCGATGCTGAGCGGTATTTGATTGTTTATGATTGCCTGGTGGTATGGGAACTTCAGGAAATCAAGCTGCCCGGTAATTTCCAGTTGTTGCTTGAGCGTGTCTGCGTTGACGCGGATACCCATGGACGTCAGTTCATGACGGCGCTCCGTCACGGGATTCCAGACAAGGATATCACCGTTAAGTCCGTGCATCGGTCTGCCGTCCTTGGATTTCGTCTCCGTGGCCCAGTCGTCGTAGTCCGGCGCCCGGAGTTCGTGTGGATAGCCGTCTTTGAGTGTCCATCCAATGCCGTAGATAAAGACAGCGGAGTATTTTTTCGCGATTTCCGTCTCGCGCTCCTTGCGCGGCAGGTCTGGATACATGTCAAGGATATCTTCCGCATGGAGGAATTTAAGCCTTTCAGGCAGGTTAGGATACCTGTCCGTTTTCAACCGGGGAAAGATCTGCTGAATATAGACCTCTGCACCCTTGAGGACTTTCCAAAGCTTTTCAACTACTTGCGTCAGAAAATCCAGGTTGCGCTGCTCTTCGGTTATGGCAAGCTCCCAGTCCCACTGATCCACATATGCGCTGTGATCATGGTCAAGGAAGTAGTCTTTGCGGACAGCGTGCATGTCAGTATACAAACCCTCTCCTACCTTCATTCCGAACTGCTTAAGAGCCATACGTTTCCACTTAGTAGCCGCCTGAACTACCTGGGCATCGATCGGATTTTTGTCATAATCGTTTGAAATGTGGAACTGAACCGGGGTGCGTGAGCCATCCCGGTCCAGATAGTCGTTAACCCCGCTCTCAACGTCAACTATCAGAGGGACCGTAACTCTTATTAGATTTAACTCCTTACACAGATTCTCCTCGATATAGTTTTTGAGAGCAGTGATAGCTTCCTGTGTTTCCTTTGGGTTTAAAAGAGAACTATAGTTCCGGGGCAGGATCTTCTCCAACTCGCCATAGTCCCCTATACCAGGCCCGGCCAGGTCTGTCTTCTTGTCCGACACTGTGTTCAATCCTCCTTACACCAAACCTTGATCCAGCATAGCATTAACTACCTTTACGAAACCTGCAATGTTTGCTCCTGCCATGTAATTGCCGGGCATGTCGTACTCTGCGGCTGCATCCAGGCAGCTTTTGTGAATGCTTTTCATAATTATCTTGAGGCGGTTGTCCACCTCTTCCCTGGTCCAGGTCAAACGCATGCTGTTCTGGGCCATTTCAAGACCCGATACTGCCACACCCCCGGCATTTGCCGCTTTTCCAGGGGCATACAGGAGGTGGTTGTCCAAAAAGATATCAATGGCTTCCGGTGTCGAAGGCATGTTGGCCCCCTCACTGACCAGTTTTACACCGTTGTTGACAAGATTCTGGGCGTCCTTTTCAGTTATCTCGTTCTGGGTGGCACTTGGAAATGCGCAGTCGGCCTTATGATTCCACAGGGGATTGTAGTCAAGAGTGGTATCCACTTCCGTGTAAACCGCTTCTGAATACTTTTCGACATACTCTTTAATCCTGCCCCGTCTTATGTTCTTAAGCCTCATGACAAAGGCAAGTTTATCACTATCAATACCTTCTTCATCATAGATGTAGCCCGAAGAATCGGATAGAGTAATCACTTTGCCCCCAAATTCTATGAGCTTTTCCACGGTGTACTGGGCGACGTTTCCGGAACCTGACACTAAACAGGTTTTTCCTTCAAGGCTGTCATTCTGTGTGTTTAACATTTCGGCGGCAAAATAGACACAACCATACCCGGTTGCCTCAGGCCTGATAAGGCTTCCACCCCAGCCGAGGCCTTTACCCGTAATGACCCCTGTGAATTCATTGCTGATTCTCTTAAATGCACCAAAGAGATAACCGATTTCCCTCGCCCCAACCCCAATATCGCCGGCAGGGATATCGATATTAGGGCCTATATGCCGGGAGAGCTCTAGCATAAAGGTCTGACAAAATCGCATGACTTCATTATCAGATTTGCCCTTGGGATCAAAATCGGAGCCGCCTTTTGCTCCTCCCAGAGATAAGGTGGTTAGAGCGTTCTTAAAGACCTGTTCAAACGCAAGGAATTTCAGAATGGAAAGGTTGACGGAGGGATGAAAACGAAGGCCTCCCTTAAAAGGCCCTAAAGCGCTATTCATTTGCACCCTGAAGCCTCTGTTTACATGGATCTCTCCTGTGTCATCCATCCAAGGTACCCGGAACATAACAACTCTTCTCGGTTCCGTTATTCTTTCCAGTATCTTGGTATGGAAATATTCTGGATTACGATCCAGAACAGGCTGAACCGTTTCAATGACCTCTGTCACGGCCTGGTGGAATTCCTTCTCACCGGGGTCTCTCGCCTTTATGTATTTCAAGATGTCCGACATATAATAACCTCCTTTTAATGGATTCAATTTGCCTTCAATCCCTGAGCGTTAAGGCCTTATTATTACGCATTGAGATTTTCTACCGTCGATTTTCAGTTTCAATGGTTTTGCCGGTCTCACATGACGCAAAAAAGTCGTTTCCTGAATAGCGGGCAGTGAATTTACCCATTCCCAGTCAAAGTGATCTTCCGAATCCGGTCCTTCGGTGACCGTTATGTAATGTATCCCCAATGACGTTATATTCTGGAAAAAATGAGAACCCTGGGAAGGATCGGCCTTTATTTTTTCATTCCTGAGCTCAATAATGGCACCTACTCCGGATATATTCCTCCATTGGACGGGAATGCCAAGCCACCTGTCGGCAGAACCCCACCTTCCGGGACCGACCAGAAGGTACGGACGTTTTTCCTTAAGCAAAACCGCATTTATTCGGCCTATTTCCTCGGCCATCTGGAAAGTAGATTCCGGTCTGAATTCATCTGGTTTGACATAGACGATATCAGCTATTTTCTCATTCTTTCCATTCCCAAGAGCCTGGTTAGAGCGACAGAAGGCCCTTTCATATTCATCATGGGTAATTTGTACTTCAAAACGTTCTTCATCAGCGACCATTGGTCTCATTTGAAGAAGATAGAAATAACTTTTTTTCTTCTTATCAGGATTCAGATTTACAGTGAACTCTATTTCAATAGGACATCCCATACCCCTGCGTCCGAGTTCCAGCAAATCAGATAATAAGTTTGGCAAAGGAAAAATATTGTATTTTAGTATCTGAGCAAACGTTAAGATTTTGGCCCCTTTTATATAGGCAGTGTCCCTGATGCGGTGTTCTTCAGGAACATAGGTGCTTGCAAGTGTCAGTACGGGAAACTCTGTTTCCGCATTATCAACTTCCCTTTTTTCCAGATTAGAATGTTCTTTGAAATTGAGATCATCGGGATAATCCTTAATCTTGAGTGCGTAAAAGAAACGCTGGGCGCCTGCTAGAATGTCATCGACTACGGAGAATTGTGGCATGATGTCCGGATATTTGGGTGAAAAGCGTAGTGTCTTTTCTCCTTCGACAACGGTTTTTCCAAACCCCAAAGCGATGTGGGCGATTCCTTCTTCAGGTTTCATATGGGAAACCGGATAAAAATTGTGGGACTGGGCTACGCCGGAAATAGCAGGATAGAAATAATTCCCATATTCCTTTCCGGCCAACTGCTGGATAATGACGGCCATTGCCTCTGCATGAGGCTGATTCAAAGTGTTTCTGGAAAATGCCTTGGGACCTTCATAATATGTGGAAGCGTACACCAGTTTTATGGCTGTGATGAGATGCTGAAGCCGTTTGGATGGCTCAGGATGGTTGTTGGGTATCATATAAGTTTCATAAAGCCCGGCATATGGCTGGAACTGAGCATCTTCCAGCAGGCTGGATGAACGCACAGAAAGGGGTATTTTTACCTGAGCTACGAATCCTTCGAGTTCATTTGTAAGCCATTCCGGCATGCGTGCATCAAGGAAGCCTTTTGTGACTTCTTCATCGGTAAAGTCTTCCTTGGCGAATCGTTCAAGATGGTTCTGTGTAACAAAAGACTCAAAACCGTCCGTAGTGATGACCAGGGTTTTGGGAACCCTGATGTTGATTTCCGAATATTTTTCGTCAAGTCTGGAATTTTGTTGGAGCATGGAGGACATAAAGGCCAGGCCGCGCGCTTTTCCTCCCAAGGAACCTTCACCGATTTTAACAAAATCCATTATGTGTGGATCGAAGTTATGGCGATTATACCGGGCGACGACCCCTTTCTGTCGCCATTTGCGTGATGCGCGGATGTTGGAAATAATATAATGCCGCATGTCATCGACGCTTTCAAAATCGGATGCCCGGACCTCACGAAATGTGGAAGCAAGGGTGAATTCAGATCGGGTCATGATCCACCTGGAAAAGTGGTTTTGTTCTGCGTGATACAAAAGGCAGTCATCCGGTACCTGGGCTACTTTGGCCTCAAGTGCCCGCAGATCGGGGGCCCGATCAATTTCTGTGCCGTCGGGCATGCGGAAAATGAAATCTCCAAAACCCAGTTGAGTCAGGAAAAAATCGTGTAATTCCGCAAGGAGATTTGGAGAGTTTTTGTCAAGGAACATTGCTGGAATTTGACTTGCCTTATCCTTGTTTCCGGGCTCAGCACTCAGCAGAAGCAGGGGAAGGTCAGGAATCTCTTTTCTGACCTGAGAAAGCAAAAGAAATCCCGCATCAGCATCCATTTCGCCATTTCTTGGGAGGCGGGCATCAGATATTATGCCGAAAAGAAAAGAGCGATACTTCCGCCAAAGCTCCATTGCCTCTTCATAGTTTTGAGCCATTAATATTTTGGGCCTCGCCCGCATTGTGACGAGCCTGTGTTCTTCGTTGAGTCCGACTTCAAGTACTGCCTGGATCTGTCTTACGATCTCTTTGTAAATCATGGGCAGAAAGGAAGAATAATATACAGGGGAATCCTCAACTAAGATCAGGACCCGGACATTGGCTCTCTGGGTATCAAAATCGACATTAAGGCTGTCTTCCGCATTTTTGACGAGGGCAAGAAGCAGGTCTGAATTACCCGACCAGATAAAGAGCTTGTCAATTCCGCTGCAATCCCTGTTTTCCGGGGGCGGGTAAAGACCCCTGGTGTTGTGGGCCAGAAGGATGACAGGCAGATTCGGCCTTATGTTTTTTATCTCAAGACCGAAAGAGAAAGCATCCATTTCATCCAGATGCGGCATTGTAATAACCATATCAAATTCTTTTTTATTTAAAACCGCCAGGGCCTCGTAGGCTGAAGAGGTGCGGGTCACACGAGGGGGTTGGCTCAGGTTCAGACCGCTGTATTCGTTTATAATTCTTGATGCAAGGCTAGTGTCTTCTTCCATTATGAATGCATCATAGTGACTGGAGACTAAAAGGATTTCTCGAATCTTAATGGACATCAATTCGTGAAATACTTTAAAATCAACATAGAATTCAGTGGTTAACCTATTGATATTTTTAGTCATATTAATGCCAGGATTCACGGGTGTCTCTGACAAAAAGGCCTCATGCCGAGTCGCTACAGGGAATAGCATTGCGCATTTTCGGGGCTTCAGGAATCAATAATCCCAAGGGCTTCATCCCTGTATGCGTCCATTACATAGGGAATGCCTGTAATTTTTGCACATTCCTCGGTAAGAGCGAAGATGTCTTTCCTGCTTATATATTGAACTTCCCAGTTCCTGGATCCGGCCATTATCTGCTGGAGTCCCACCTTGATCTTATCCGTGGCACTGAATATACCGATAGCACCCAATGGAAGTTTGTCTGCTTCAGACCCGTACTTTTCCTTTAGGACCTCATAATTCATGAATATTTCTTCCTTGGAAGATCCGAATCTCGAGACAGTCGCAGGAAGTCCCCCGTCTTCTCCTCTCAACCACTTCTCGGTGTTTTTTCCCACCATACCGGGGATCATCAATGCCCGTCCCATGCATACGGCCTTGCAGTAAGGGGAACCCAGTGCCAGGGCCTTGAAAACATGATCTTCTGAAGAAAAACCACCTGCAAATGCGATATCCGGTACCCATTTTCCCTTGCTTGCCAGTCGATCACACAACTCATACGCCATGGAATGAAGGTATATGGAAGGAATACCCCACTCGGTCATCATCCTCCAGGGGCTCATGCCGGTACCTCCCGGTGCGCCAT
>CAZUHR010000100.1:0-9945 GCA_964620335.1 uncultured Desulfobacteraceae bacterium | reverse complement strand
ATCGGTACAGGTATAGAAAGCATATATAAACCACAAAAACATGAGTTGTTTCAGTTTGTTACCCTGGTGGGTTTTTGCTGAAGACTCAAAAAAAAGATAAAGGAGAGGTATAATGGAGATTAAAAGGATAGGGGTTATTGGTGCCGGGACAATGGGAAATGGTATTGCTCAGACTGCAGCGCAAATAGGCTGCGAGGTCGTGATGAGAGATATTGAGGATAAGTTTGTCGAAGGAGGCATGAAAAATATCGACAGGTTTCTGTCTAAAAGCGTTGAGAAAGGTAAGCTTGATGCCAAAGAAAAGGATGCCATACTTGGAAGGATCAAGGGCACAACCGATATGTCTCAAATCAAGGATATGGATTTTGTGATTGAGGTGGTTCTCGAAGACCTGGAACTGAAAAAGGGCGTTTTTAGAGAGCTTGACGAAATATGTCGTCCCGACGTCATACTTGCTTCAAACACTTCCTCCATGTCTATAACGGAAATAGCCGCAGCGACCAAACGCCCGGACAAGGTCTGTGGAATGCATTTTTTCAACCCTGTACCGCTTATGAGATTGGTTGAAGTTATCCGTGGATATGCAACCAGTGATGAAACGATCAAGGTTGCAACCGATCTTGCAAGAAAAATGGGTAAAACAACCGTTGAGGTCAAAAAGGATTCTCCGGGTTTTATAGTCAACAGGATCATGATGCCACACATGCTGGAGGCCATAAAGATCGTAGAAGAGGGCATTGCCAGCATAAAAGATGTGGATACAGCCGTAAAAAACGGCCTCAATTATCCTATGGGCCCGTTTGAGTTGATGGACCTTACCGGTGTTGATATATGCTATTTTGTATCCGAGTATTTGTATAAAGAATTAAACAAAGAATCCAAGTGGGTATCTCCGAATCTACTTAAGACAATGATTAGGGCAGGCAAACTGGGAAGAAAGACTGCGGCTGGGTGGTATGACTATGGCAAATAAATATAAGTTTAAACGTTATTAAACAAAAGGCAGTTCTTTTCAGAACTGCCTTTTTCATAGGAAGTTGGTAATAAGGTTATTTGTTTTTGTGACGCATCTTTTTCTTTAGTTTTCGGTATTTGTGTTTTCGGATTTTTTTCCGTCGCTTTTTGACAACATTACTCATGAAAAGGCTCCTTTGCAAAAATGATAGCAGGGTTCTACAATTTTGTTAATGAGGATGTCAATTTATTTTTATAAGCTTAAGAGGGGGGAGACAAATGGAACAGGTGTATACAAAAACAAATAAGTTTACATAATATATATTATCGGACTTATAATGAAATATCTTTTTTCAGGTTCTTTCTCTTTCCTTTGAACTTATAAAGGTATTGATCGGCCTTTTCAACAAATGCCTCAGCCGTCATTTCCTCTGAAAAGTTTGCATAGCCTGTGCTTGCCGTTAATTTGCATTCTTTTTCTATGCTCTCATCAATACGTTTTGCTATCCTCTGGGAAATATCCATATTCGCATCGATTAAGATGACTGCAAATTCATCACCGCCGTACCTGTAACCGGAATCAACTCCCTGCCTTATGTTGGCACTGATAATGGCCCCTACCTTTTTTAGAACTTCATCGCCAGCAACATGTCCTTTTTTGTCATTAAACTGCTTGAAATCGTCCAAATCGAGCAGGATCAATGCAAGCTGGTTCTTCTGTCTCCTGGCCCTCACTGTCTCCTCGTTCAGTCGGTTATAAAAATGTCTCTGATTAAAAAGGCCTGTCAAGGAGTCGGTAATAGACAGCATGTTAAGTTCTTGCTTTATGTTGCGTTCTGTTATAGCCCTTTTGATCTTGGCCTCAAGTTCTTCAATTAGAAAAGGTTTGTTAATAAAATCCGATGCTCCCGCATTCACAACATCCATATATTGGTAGTCCTTTGAATACCCGGTCATCGCTATGGCGCAGACATGGGGCTGATCGTTTTTTACATATTTTATCAATTCCAAACCGTCCATTTCAGGCATCTTTATATCTGTCAGCAAAAATGCATAGGGCTTCTTCTTTAGTTTCTGAAGGGCGTCCTTCCCGTTCTCCGCAGAATCTGCCGGAAAACCGAGGTGAATTAGCATTTCCACGATAGGGCCTCTGATCGCATCTTCGTCATCAACAACAAGTATCGGTTCTTCGCTGTAATTAATTTGTTCTTCTATTTTATCCATCAGAAGAAAATTCCTTTCATATGGCCTTGCATTTGGCTTCCAAGGGGTTTTTAATTACAAGGGACTTATTTCGCCCTGAAGGGAATTTTGAAAACCATTTTTAATCTTTAATTTAACTAATGAACCTATATATTTGGTATCACAATTAAAATTAACAATTTTGTTTGTTCCAGTGTGGCCCGTTAATTGCCCCCCTTTTTTGCTTCGGCCTTCTACCAGCACCTCCAGCTGTTTGCCCTCAAGGGCCCTGTTCCTTTCCAGGGTGATTTGTCTTTGAAGACTCTGAAGTGCACTCAAACGCGATGCTTTTTCAGTTTCCACTATCTTTTCACCCATTTCGTATGCAAATGTACCTTTTCTGTCGGAATATTTAAAGGAAAAAATTGCGTCAAACCGCATTTTCTCAATAAGATCTAGCGTCTGCATGAATTCACTTTCTGATTCTCCGGGAAAACCTACCATTACATCACTTGTTATGGCAATTTCAGGGTTCATGGATCTCAGTTTGGCTATAAGATCAATATAGTGCTCGCGCGTATATCCCCTTTTCATCCGCTTTAAAACTGAATTTGAGCCTGCCTGAAAAGGCAGATGTAGGTGGGGACAGAGGTTATCAAGATCCGCAAAGCATTGAATCAGCTCATCAGAGAGATCCTTTGGATGTGATGTTGTAAAACGCAGCCTTAACAAACCGTCCAGCTTACTAACTTCCCTGAGCAGGAAGGCGAAGTTTCGCCGTTTCTCCTCTTCCGATCTATAGGAATTCACATTCTGTCCAAGCAGGGTAATCTCTTTTACGCCTTCCGTGATCAGATTCCTCGCTTCGGCGATTATGTCTTCAGGGGAGCGCGAGATTTCTCTACCCCTGACGTAAGGAACAATGCAGTAAGTACAGAAATTATTGCACCCCTGCATGATTGAAATAAAACCGGTGACTCTTCCCTCGAAGTAGCCTTTGAAAGGAAAAAATGAAGGAGGACCAGCGCTTAGATCTACTGCTACCAGCCTTCTTTGTCGATCAGAAATAATTCGTTTCAGGAAATCCTGTATTCTGCCAAGTTCTCTGGGTCCCATTACCAGATCAATCTTTGGAAATCTTTTTATCAATTCGTTACCCTGCTGTTGGGCCATGCATCCAACAACACCGAGTATTACCTCTGGTTTCCTGCGTTTAATGATTGACATACGGCCAAGATGGCTCAATGCCTTTTGTTCTGCCTTTGCTCTAACAGTACATGTGTTGATCAGGATAAGATCGGCATCATTTGGGTCGTTTGCAGGTAAAAAGCCTAAATGGGCGAGCGATTGAGCCATATGGTCGGAATCGTACTCGTTCATCTGGCAACCCATAGTTATAATAAAGAACCTACGTGATACAGATTCATTCCTGTTTTTCCACAAGATCAATCCCTTCCTCTTCTATCATGGAATCCAGCAATTCAGAAACCAATTCCTCGCACCCAGGGGAAATACGGATTTCAATATACGCCACATAGGGATCAAGCGTTTTAATCACAGCCATTCCGTTGTAAGATTCAACGGTTGATCTTATGTAATTGATATCCTTCCTGTCCACGCGGAAGATGCGTTTAATAGTCTGCATGGTTATCGTAAGTAGCTCCTCCCCACATCAGTTTGGTTCTTAGGATCCTGAAGTGGCTGTGATCAGGAGGTTTGAGGAGTTTGATCTTTTCTTCCGACTTATGGATAAGAACCCTATCTCCGAAATATAGATCAAATCCAACCTGCCCGTCGAAAGTCAAGACAACCGTTTCTTCACTTTCCTTCCCCATCTGGATGCCAATTACACTTGTATCGGGAATGATAATTGGTCGATTTGTGAGAGTGAAAGGACAAATAGGCGTCAATATAAGCGTTTCCATGGTCGGATAGAGTATGGGGCCACCTGCTGACAGATTATAGGCCGTGGAGCCCGTAGGAGTAGATATGATAAGTCCGTCGGCCTTGAAAGTTGTCAGAAATTCATCATTTAGTGTAACTTCAAGGTCTATAATTCTCGCTAATGTACCTTTGTTTATCACCACGTCGTTCAAGACCTGAAAGCGGCAGACCTCGCTGTCGTTTCTAAAGACCTTGGTTTCAAGCATTACCCTGCTTTCCACTTCAAGACGTCCCTCGACCATCATCTCGATCACAGGATAGAGGCGATCAAACGGAATTCCCGTAAGAAATCCCAGCCCTCCGAGGTTTACACCCAAAAGGGGGACCCCATACCGGCCAACCCTGCGAGCAGCTCCCAAGAGGGTCCCATCTCCACCTAGTACTACAACCCAATCTACGGTCCTTGGGATAGCAGAGGCCTCCTCCTGACACTCGTACAAGGGTCCTTTGGCGTCCATCTCCTCCAAAAAGACTTTGATGCCTTTGTTTTTTAACCACTCTTCAAGCTTGCCGGCCTCTGATTTTGCCGGTTTATGGTGGTGCTTGTATATAATTCCAACTGATAGGGCACACATGGAAAAGTCCTCCAAATAAAGTATCCAAAGTTTTTATAATATTGCTCATTTGACAATCTACAATTTTCATTTGTCAATCTATTAGCTCATGAACCCTTTAACTTTCCAGGAACAGCGGAACAATCTCAAACCGATTTACGTCTACCAGTCCCATGTCTGTCAGCTTCAGTTCAGGGATAACAGGAAGGGCGAGAAATGAGAGTGCCATAAAGGGTTCTTCAAGGGTGCATCCAAGGTCAGAGGCCGCATTTTTTATTGTCTTCAATTGTTTTACAAGTGTATTTAGGGGTTGCCAGGACATAAGCCCGGCTATTCCAAGGGGCACCTGTGCTATAACCTTACCGTCATCCTGGACAGCGGCAAGACCCCCGCCCATATCCCTGACAATTTCGACCGCTGTAAAGATTGCCCTATCACTTACGCCAACAACAATTAAGTTGTGTGAATCATGGGCCACCGATGAGGCTATCGCACCGTGTTTCAGCCCGAAACCCCTGACAAGCCCCAGACCAATATTACCGCTGGCCATGTGCCTTTCCACAACACAGAGTTTCAGGATATCCGACTTAATATCAGGTACAACCCATCCGTCCTCTGATTTTACCTTTTCATAAGACATGCGCGTTTTGATCTGACCTGGAATGAGTTCAATCACTCTGGCCTTGCCGTCGGCATGAGGGATACGGAAACTATCCTGTGTCATAGGACCTATATTCAGAGGTTTGGGTTGACCAGGGGGTATCGCTGTTTTGTTTAACGGAAAACCGATCAATTCACCCTTGTGGACGACCATTCGACCATCTTTGTACACTGAAAAAATTTCGAAGTCTTTCAGATCCTTAAATACCGCAAGGTCTGCTCGGTAGCCGGGAGCAATGGCCCCCCTGTCTTTCAAGCCGAAGTACTCGGCTGGGTTCAGCGTGACCATCTGGATCGCCGTGACGGGATCAAGACCCAGGTTGACTGCCTTTTTGAGCACGAAGTTCAAGTGGCCTCTCTGCCGGATGTCTTCTGCGTGCAGGTCATCGGAAACAAAACAGAAACGACGGGAATTATTGTTGTTAACCAGCGGGAGCAATTCCTCGAGATTTCTTGCCGATGTCCCTTCACGGATCATAAGCATCATCCCGTTTTCTACCTTTTCAAGGCCTTCCGATATGACAGTTGTTTCGTGGTCCGAACGGATCCCTGCTGTTATATAAGCCTGAAGATTGCGACCCGAAAGCGAAGGGCAATGCCCATCCACTGTACGGTCCTTGAAAGAGGCTATTTTTTCAAGCACCTGCTCATCACCCATAAGGACACCTGGGAAGTTCATCATTTCCGCCAATCCCAGAATGAGTGGCTCGTTCTTAAGTTCCAAGAGATCCGAGGCGCTCAGGTTAGCACCCGCGGTTTCAAGGCAGGTCGCCGGTACACACGAGGGAGCCATGAAAAAGATGTCGAACGGTATAGAACGGCTATCTTCTAGCATAAAACAGATCCCCTCAATTCCCAATACATTTGCTATCTCATGAGGGTCTGAGACAATGGCCGTTGTTCCATTAACCATTAAGGCCGCGGCAAGTCTGGAGGGAACCAGCATGCTGCTTTCTATGTGAAGATGCCCGTCAATCAGGCCGGGGACGATCCATTTACCCTCGGCATCTATTTCTTCCCTTCCGTGATAATCAGGGCCAAGGCCCGCAATAACACCGTCTGAGATTGCTACATCCCTTTCCTGCATATCCCCGGTAAACACATTGACCACCCTGCCCTTTTTCAGGACAAGATCGGCCGGAGACTCACTTTTTGCGACAGATATTCTTTTTTTAAGGCCTTGGACCGTGCCATTCATGCCATGGAATCCTTTAGCGAATGATCCTGTCCGTAACATACCATTCCTCTGTACGGTCGGACGTTGTGTCAACTAACAGATGAATGATTTTCAGACCTGGATGAAGCTTCTTCAGATCATCCAGATCAACTGTCTCAAACTTCTTTACATTATTAGTGTATGCCTGTTCTGTAAGGGCGTTGGACTCGTAATTTTCTTTTGTCCTTTTAGCAATCCTCGCTAAGGAAACTTCCTTTGGGCATTTTGTCTGCTGGATGACAAATGTCATTTTGTATCTGGCCGCCACATCGGCTGCACGCCTTCTCAGTGCCTGGGTTACAAAGGTTGCATCCAGAATAATCCCCTGCCCTTTTCCTGCCAGCTCGTCGGCCATCCTGAACATCTCATCATAAACGAGGGTCCTTTTGTTCATGTTTGAGGCAACCTTTTCGTCAAAAATGTCCTCATTCTTGAGCACCTCAAGCCGGATCAAATCCGATCGCAGGATTTTGTAGCCTTTAAGAGGTGCTATTACTTCCGTTGTCTCGGTCTTATAAGAAGCAGGGAGCCCGCATGCAATTAGCACCGTTTTAGGGTCCAACTCCCTTGTCATGAAATCCGCAAAGGGTTCTCTCATTTTTGTGCCTCCGGCTCGGTTGGGGATTAAATGGTTAAGAAGTCAAACAGTTGAACCGATACCGACTTGACAACTCAACGACTCTGCTAATTAACCAATATATGAATAAGCGAGCTGGAAATACTTTCTGGCCCTCTTAACCGCTTCATTTTTCTTTTCTTCGCTTATGTTATCATCATTCACCTGGAAACTATCCACCTTTCCGCGAACAAAAGCCCTGTAGACCTTATAAAAGGTAAGCAGCGAATTAACATCGGTCTCCCCTGCAAACTCTTTGTAGAAGTTCCACAAGATTGCGGCACCATCTTTTCCGCCATGATATTCAAGATCCATAAGGAGAAAAGCGATATCTGCAACCGTGTCACTGTAACGAAAACGGTCGTTGAATTCAATACAATCAATGATGGAAAGGGGTTCAGTAAAACAGATGTGCTCCATGTGAAGGTCCCCGTGGCAATCCCTGATCCGTCCCTCCTCTATCCTTTTGAGAAATATATCCCTGTTTGGCCTGTAGAAACCGTCCGTCCATCTTTTTAGCGCACTAAATTCATTTTCCTGAATACTGACACCTATATATTTCTTAACCTGTTCAAAATTTTCGTCCGTGTTGACCCTGAAAGCATCCGGTTTACCATACTGATCGATCTCAGGAGTCCGGAGCGCATCCATGTGAAAATTTGAAAGGGCCTGTGCAATCATTTTCAAACGATCTTCTGTAAGATCACCACTATCAAATACCGATTTCATCAATTTTTCATCCGGAATTCGTTTCATCTTTACCGCATACTCCACGACTTCACCCGAACCGCCTCCCAGAATATGTTTCTCCCCGTCATATCTGACAGGCAATACATCCAAGTAAATGCCTTCGGAAAGCCTTCTGTTCAGTCTTACTTCCTGATTGCAGTAATATTTTCTTTTTTCGAGGGTAGTAAAATCCAGGAACCCGAAATTGACTGGTTTTTTGACCTTGTAGACAAACTCATCTGCCACAAAAACAATGGAAATATGTGTTTGTACCACTGAAACGCTATCAGTTTTGTCCGGAAGCGAACCAGGATTTTTTAGATCCTCAATAATGGAAGACATTGCTGAACCCTTTGTTGTGTCTATCAAACTTCAAACTTCAGAGGAAAAGTATGATACAATAACAAGGAAGTAAAGGAAAAAGCCGTTGAATAAATCGGGCGGGCTAAACAAAATAAAAATCGTATAAATCTGTGTTAATCCGTGTCTGACAATGACATCCAGCATCTAGATGAACCTACTTTCATCGTCCCTATATAAAATGGGAGCCTCGAATATTTTTACAACCAAAGTCGCCATGGAAAAACCGAGGGCGGCTCCTATTAAACTACAAAAAGGAAAATGGGCGGCGAGATAAACGCGTGTGAAGGCATGTACCATTGCCCATATGAATAAACCGGCCTTAACCCATTTCTTTGAAACGAAAAGCATGAGAGGAGTTATCATGGCAAAAAAGACGGACGAATGCCCTGCTACATAGGAATACCCCCCTCGCACAATCTCATCTGCTACCATTCGAATGCCTTTATTATATGCGAGATAGGCATCTGAAAGCGGCCGAGGACGCGCAACCATGTTTTTGATAATCACTTCTGCTGACAATTCTGTTAATAAAGTTGCCAGAAGGGTAATCCAGAAAAGACGATTTATCTGTTCAAGCTTTTCCTTCTCATATTGATTCACCCTACTACCAATAAACCAGAATACTCCGAAGAAAATAAGGGCGAGGGGGAAAAAAATAATTCTATGCTCATATCCTGCCCAGAAGTATGCAGAACTTGATAATAACAGAAAAATTATCCCGATTATTTTCAGAAATCTTTCGACATTCTCCTTTGTCTTTTGAGTAGCCTTCGAAGTTTGATAGCTGATTACCCAGAATAGAAAAAAGAGTCCGAAACCGAACATTGAAAAATCTGTGATGAGGATCATCAAATCATCGAGTAAGGGGATAGGAGAATCCGGATTTAAAAACATAAGGATTCGCCAATCAATTTCGTCATTAATGAAGAATGAGAAAGCATAAGTAATTGTGGTGAGGGCAATGAATCCGAAGACCAAATAAAACAATGGCCTTATTATTTCAAAATGCCATATGTTTTGACTGACTACTTTATTAATAAAGGATATTTGGCTAGGCTGGTATGAAGTCTCTTTAGATTTCAAAAAGCATCTCCTTTGTTGCCTTGGCCCATCCCTTTTCGTTCATGTCATTGGCCTGTAATAGCGTCTCCGAAATTTACCGGTTTCTTGACCTTATAGACAACCTCATCCGCCACAAAGACAATGGAAATATGTGTTTGAAACACTGAAATGCTATCAGTTTTGTCCGGAAGTGAACCCGGATTTTGAAGATCACTAATAATGGAGGGCATATTCATTGATGTGCCATTTCCAACATTTCGTTCAATTTCGCCTGCCATTCATCTTCTGCTAGTATTTCAAATTTTTCCCTGGAGCAGCCATTATAAAAATGAAAGGCATCACACTGATCTCAAAGTTACACAAGCTTCTTAAATTGAATCCTCAGTGTTTTTCCCTCATTAACGGCTGCCTTGAAGGTCTTCTCAAGATGTCTCGGATATAGCTTTTTTTCACGATACCCTGTGTTTCGGAGGGCCTTTTCCAGACTGATTGATTTTTGTTCGTTGGACATACTGCTTATTTCAATTTCATATATTCCTGCCATTCGGACGCAAAAATTTTCTCGTTTGCAGAAATTTTTTCGAATAACCTCAATTGTTTGCCTTTAAGTTCTTTCCCGAATTTTCCTTCCATAATGGATTAAGTTTGTATAGAATTGTACAGAA